>JBBQTU010000013.1:0-32868 GCA_038213005.1 Tepidisphaerales bacterium
GGCAGACTCCTGTTCAAAACGTTGGGGCTGGCGGCGGGCAACCCTATGTTGCCCGTCCGTCGGCCTCGATGCCAACAGCGTAACCATCCTCAAGATGCAAGGCACTCCCACGCCCGCCACGGCGATAGCCGTTTAGTCCAATCCGAAACAAATGCGGAAACGGAGGAAACTCGAAACAGCAAACGTGGAGCGGTGCGGACATCGGGCACGTCGCCCGGATTTTCGGGCACGCCCGCGCACCCCGTCTGACGTGGGAGGGGCGCACCGCTGACTCCGGTTGCGGCATGCTTGATTATAATTGTTGCTTGACACTACCCAGAAAGGCCCCATGACACGCCGCCGCCCTCTCCGGCGAAAACCCGCGCTTCTGCTCCCCCGGCCGGAGCGACGGTGTCCTGCTGCCTACACTTTGCTATTATCACGCGTATGAACACCAGCGGCATGGGAAAAGTCTTTCTGGTCGGCGCAGGGCCCGGTGATCCAGGATTGCTGACCCTTCGCGGTGCTGAACTGCTGTCACGTGCGCAGGTCGTCGTGTACGACTACCTCGCCAGCCCCCTGCTGCTAAGGCACTGCCCGTCGGCCGAGATCATCTACGTCGGCAAGAAGGCGGCCGCCCACACTCGGACCCAGGAGCAGATCAACGAACTGCTGGTTGCCAAGGCGAAGGAAGGCAAGCAGGTGGTCCGCCTTAAGGGCGGCGACCCGTTCATCTTCGGCCGCGGCGGCGAGGAATGCGTCGCCCTGGCCGCCGAAGGCATCGCCTTCGAAGTCGTCCCCGGTATCACCTCCGCCATCGCCGCCCCGGCGTACGCCGGCATCCCCGTCACCCATCGCGATCTCAATTCCTCCTTCACGCTCATGACCGGGCACGAGAAAGAAGAAGACTATCGCGACCCCAAGGCCGCCGAACGCCCCGCCGGCGACGCGTCTGACCTGGACTGGTCGGTCCTGGCGAAACTTCCCGCCCTGGCCTTTTACATGGGGGTTAAGGCGCTACCTCGCCTGTGCCGCAAACTGGTGGAGCACGGGATGGACCCCTCCACGCCGGCGGCCAGTATCCGATGGGGCACCACGCCGCGTCAGCAGACGGTTGTCGGAACGGTGGGCACGCTGGCGGACGAAGTCGCGGCCGCAGGCCTGCAGCCCCCGGCGATGACGATCATCGGGAAGGTCGTCGCCCTGCGCAACACGCTGAACTGGTTTGAGACGCGTCCCCTTTTCGGAAAGACCGTCGTCGTAACCCGCACGCGGCAGCAGGCCAGCGACCTGACGATGCGGCTGATGGAACTGGGCGCCAACGTCATTGAGGCCCCGACCATCGAACTGGTCGAGTCGTCCGACCTCGCCACCGTCGACGCCGCTCTGCGCAGGGGCGGCACCTTCGACTGGATCGTCTTCACCAGCGCCAACGGCGTGAGTTTCACGCGCAACCGGCTCAAGCAACTGGGGCTGGATGTCCGCGTCTTCGGCGCTGCGAAGATCGCCGCCATTGGCGACGTCACCGCTCGTGCCGTTGAGGACCAGCTTTGCCTGCGCGTAGACCTGTCGCCCGCCCGAGCGGTCGGCGAGGCACTGGCGGACGAACTTCAGTCGCTAGGCCAGATCGCTGGAGGCAAGTTCCTTCTCCTCCGCGCCGACATCAGCCGGCCGATCCTCACCGAACGGCTCCGCGCTGGCGGCGCCGCCGACGTGCAGGATGTGGCGATCTACGAGACCCGAAGCCCCGCAGCCCTGCCGGATGAACTGATCGAGGCGCTCTGTGCCAATCAGGTCCACTGGATCACCTTCACCAGCAGCAGCACCGCGAAGAACTTCGCCGAACTGTTGGGTCCCGACTACGCGGTGAAGTTGCGGGGTATCAAACTCGCCAGCATCGGCCCGATCACCACGCAGACGATGCTGGAACTGGGCCTGCCGCCAACCGTCGAGGCAGACGCTTCGGATATTCCGCATCTCGCCGACGCCATCGCCGCGACGAGGTAGGCGCCTTAGGAACATGGCACAGCGTCGGGCGCGGGAGCGAAAAGCCACGGGCAGCAGTCCGTGGGGGGGGCGTTCCTAAGCCTGACGCGGCAGATGCACTGCCAGCCAGACACAGGGTTGATCGGCGATGGTGTGCGTCACGCGATGGCGGGCGTGGGCGGGGATCAGCAGCCAGTCGCCAGCGGTCAGGCTGACTTCGCGGCGCGGGTCGTCGAACAGTATTCGTGCCTCGCCGCTCAGGAGCGTTACCCACTCGTCGCCGGGTTGGTCATACCATTGGCCGCCGGGCGGGGAGGTGTGCCCCTGCGAGACGATCCGTTCGATCCGCACACCGCGGCCGGTGTGCAGTTGTTCAAACAGTTCATGGGGCAACTGTTCAGGGATTCCTGCAAAGAGGTTGCCGCTGGTCATGGGCCCGCCATCACTCCTTGCGTCTTGTCCTGTGCGACGTGGTCAATCCGCACGGGCACACAGGCGCCCGTCTGCACGTTCTGAGCGTCGAAGTGGACGGTGAAGTAGCGCTCGCAGCGACCGTGGCGAATCTGCCCAGCGGCAGTTGCCAGTTGCGCTGACGCAGGCAGTTGCTCTACAAGCACGTTCACGACGCGGCCGACAAACTGCTGACGATACGTCAGGCTGTGGTCGGCCGAGAGTTGCTCCAGGAGTCGCACGCGCTGGTTGGCGACCCGCTGGGGGACCAGGCCGTCTTTCCATCGACTGGCGGCAGTGCCCGGCCGGGGGGAATAGGGGAACGCGTGAATGTGAATGAAGCCGGCCTGCCGGGCGACGTCCAGCGTCTGGGCGAAGGCATCGTCGGTCTCGCCGGGGAAGCCGGTGATGATGTCGGTGGTGAAGGCCGGGCGGTCGAAGGCGTCTCGCAGGTTCTGGATCATGGTGAGGTAGTGGGGCGCGGAATATTGGCGGTTCATACGTTTGAGGATCTGGTCGCTGCCGCTTTGCAGGGGCAGATGGAAGTGCGGCATTACCTGTGGGTGGGATCGCATGACGGCGATCAGGTCGGGCGTTAGGTCGGCGGGCTCGAGGCTGGAGAGGCGCAGACGTCGAAGGCCTGGGACCTGGGTGATGGCCTCGATCAGGCGGGCGAGGGAAAGTTCACTGGGGGTTTGCCGGCGATGCAGGGCGGTGGGCTGGCCATAGGCGCCCAGGAAGACGCCGGTCAGGACGATTTCGAGATGTCCGGCGGCGACCAGGCGACGAGCCTCGTCGACGGCGTCGGTGAGAGGCTTGCTGCGGAGGGTTGGGCGGAGTTTCGGGATGATGCAGTAGGTGCAATGGGCATCGCAGCCATCCTGGACTTTAAGGAGGGCGCGCTGATTGCCGGTCTGGCGAGTTGAGAGCAGGGGCAGGAACGCGTCGCCGGCACCCGCCCCGCCGCTCGCGCCCTTGGAGCCGGTCAATTGGCGAAGGACGGCGGCGACATCGTCACTGTGGCCGGCGACTGCGGTGACGCCGGTGAGGGCTTGTGCGGTCTGGCGATCGCCGGTGGCCCAGCAGCCGGTGACGATGGTCTGGCCGGAGGCGCGGGCGGCGAGTTTCCGAGCGAGCTGGCGGCTCTTACCGGCGGCGGAGGTGGTGACGGCGCAGGTGTTGACGATGACCAGATCGGCCTGGGCGCAGGAGGTCTGGTGCCAACCGAGGTCGCAGAGGAACTGCTGCATTTGCAGGCTCTCGTACTGGTTGACCTTGCACCCCAGGGTTTCGATCCGAAAGGTCGGCATGGCTGGGCGGATTCTAAGGCTCGGAACCGAAACCGCGAAGGGGCTCTCCAATCCCGCCCTGCCGCTCGCCTTGCCACTGGTTCGCCTGCTCCCTACGATGCCGGTGACATGATGCGTCAGCCTGTCATAACCATCGCCGTCGCCGGTGTCCTGCTGCTGGGGTGCTGGTCCGCGGCACAGGCCGAAGCGCCGGCGACACGGGTGGCAGAAGCGCAGCGGGAACTGTTTGATCCGGCTCGGCACATGCGGGTGGCGGAGGTGCGGCCGGGGATGAAGGGGTACGGCCTGTCGGTTTTCGCGGGAACGAAGATCGAGCGGTTTGAGGTCGAGGTGATCTCCATCCTGCGGAACTTCAGTCCCAAGCAGGATGTGGTGCTCATCCGGGCCGCCGGCTGCAACCTCGAACACACCGGCGCGATCGCGGGGATGAGCGGATCGCCGATCTACCTGAAGGATGACAGCGGCAAGTTCCGGCTGATCGGCGCTTTTGCGTTTGGCTGGCCGATGATGAAGGACCCGCTGGCCGGGGTGCAGCCGATCGAGTACATGCTTTCGATTCCGCTGTATGAGGATGCCGGGGTGCGAGGGATCGATGTCGTGGATGCGGGATCGAGCACGCCACGCACGGGCGATGGCGCGGGTGCGACGGGCACCTTGGCGCAGTGGTCGGTCTCGGATTCGATGGCCCGCGCGCGGCAGGAGTTGACCACCGGGCGGGCTTCGCTGCTGCCGGCGATCCGCCAGACGGACATCGCCGGCGCGACGCTGAGCAGCGCGGATGTGACCCGTCTGCGGCCGCTGCAGACGCCGCTGATGACCAGCGGGCTTTCCGATGCGCTGATGCAGCGGATATCGCCGGTGTTCTCGCCGTTGGGCGCCGTGCTGTTGCAGGCTGGCGGCTCGGCCGGTGAACCCGCCGGCGCAGCGGCGCAGCCGGCCGGTGTCCGGGGCGCGGATGGGGTCGCGGCCGCCAATCCTCGCATTGAGCCGGGATCGGTGCTGGCGGTCCCGCTGATCACAGGCGATGTCGAGATGACCGCCGTGGGCACGTGCACCGAAGTGCTGGGCGATCGCATCTACGGATTTGGCCACCCGTTTACGGGCGAAGGTCCGGTGCGGCTGCCGATGGGGGCGGGATCGATCCAGGGGATCATCGCCAACCTGGCGACGAGCTTTAAGCTCGGGGCGATGGGCCAGGCCAGTGGCACGCTGCTGGGCGACCATGTTTCCGGGGTGGCGGGCCGGCTGGGGGCGGTGCCGGCGACGGTCCCGATCACGTACAAGGTGCGGTACACGGATGACCAGGTTCAGCGCGTCTATCACTACAACGCGGTGATTCACTCGAAGTTCACGCCGCTGCTGGCAGGGGTGTCGCTGGTGAGTTCACTCGGCGGAGCCAGAGAACTGCCCACCCGCAACACGGTGGACTATGACATTACTGTCACCTTTAATGGCGGCCAGAGCCTGCATCTGGTTGATCGGGCGGCCAATGCCGACCCTCAGGCGCTGATGTTTGAACTGACGATGCCACTGCTGGCGGCGGCCGACAATCCGTTTCAGAAGGTTATGCCGCAGAAGGTGGAGGGGCAGATCACCATCTCTTCGGGCACGCGTCTGGCTCAAGTCGTCAATGCCCAGACGCCGGTGCGGCGATATCAGCCCGGAGACCGGGTGAAGATACTGACCACCCTGCGCCACTTTCGGGGTGTGGAGACGGTCCAGCCGATTGAGATCGACATTCCCCGCGACCTGCCTGATGGCTCGTATGACCTGACGGTCTCGGGCAAGCAGCGTTTTGTGATGGATCGTGCAGCACTGGAGCCATTCCAGAGCACCGCGACGAATATCGGGGATGTCTTCGCGATTTTGAACCAGATAACCCAGGTGCGAAGCAACGCTTTGTACGCCCGACTGAGTCTCCAGCCAGAGGGGCTGGCGATCGGCCGGGCCTCCCTGCCGCGGCTGCCGGCCTCAATGCGACATGTGCTGGCCAACAGCGGGCGCAGTGATATCACCGCTTACATGACCAGCCAGACGGCATCGGTCGCCACGGACTTTGTCATTGAAGGGGATGCGCAACTGACGCTGGAAGTGGACCGCCAGGCCCGCACGGACACCATCCCCCGCCCGCACCCCGGCATGCCGCCCCGGATGGCGCCGCCTATGGAACCCCGGCCAATCATGTCGCCAAGAGAAGCCCCGGGACCCAGCATGCCGGCCGAGTGAGATCCGCATCACTCCTCTGGCTGGCTCGCCAGGGCGTTAATGAAAGAGGCCAGCCCTGGCGGGCTGGCCTCGTAATCTCGTATCAGACAGACCCTGCGGCTAGCGATTCTCAATCGGGGTATAGCCTGTGAGCGTCGGCCCGGTGTAGATCTGCCGCGGCCGGGCGATCTTCGATGTCGGGTCGTTGAACTGCTCTTTCCAGTGGGCAATCCAGCCCGGCAGGCGGCCGATGACGAACATCACGGTGAACATGTTCAGCGGGATACCCAGGGCCCGCATGATGATGCCGCTGTAGAAGTCCACATTGGGGTAGAGCTTGCGATCGACGAAGTACGGGTCCTTCAGCGCGATCTCTTCCAGTTTGCGGGCGATGTCCAGTTGCGGGTCCTTCACGCCCATCTGCGGCAGGATGCGGTCAGCATAGGCCTTGAGCAGTTTGGCCCGCGGATCGTAGTTCTTGTAAACACGGTGGCCAAAGCCCATCAGCTTGAAAGTGCTGTTCTTATCCTTGGCCATCTTGATGCATTCCTCGGCCGTCAGCCCGCCGCGATGGATCTGCTCCAGCATCTCCATAACCGCAACATTGGCCCCGCCGTGGAGCGGCCCCCACAGGGCACACACGCCGGCGGCGCAGGAGGCGAACAGATTCGCCTTGGACGACCCCACCACCCGGACGGTGGTGGTCGAACAGTTCTGCTCGTGATCGGCATGGAGCATCAGGATCAGGTTGAGGGCATCCACATGGTCCTTCGGAGCGATGTATTGCCGATACGGCTCGGAGAACATCATGTGCAGGAAGTTGGCAACGTACTTGAGGTTCGGATCGGGATGGATGAATGGCAGCCCCATCGACCGGCGGTATGAATAAGCCGCGATCGTCCGCACCTTGCTGATCAGCCGCGCCGAGGCCTCCTCGATCGCATCCTCACCCTCCAGGCGAAGAAATTCGGTGTGGAAACATGCAAGCGTGTTGATCATCGCCGACATGATCGCCATCGGCGGCGCGTTCACCGGGAAACCTTCAAAGTGATGCTTGAAGGCTTCATGAAGCGATGCGTTGGCGGTCAGACGCTCGCTGAACCGTCCCAGTTCGTCCACCTTGGGCAGCCGGCCGAAGATCAACAGCCAGGCCACCTCGACGAAGCGGCTCTCCTCGGCAAGCTGCTCGATGGGGATGCCGCGATAGCGGAGAATGCCTTTATCGCCGTCGATAAAGGTGACGCTGCTCTGGCAGGCACCCGTGTTCCCGTAGGATGGGTCGAGGGTGATATAGCCGGTTTTGTTGCGAAGTTCGGTGATATCCAGCCCCAGTTCGCCCTCCGATCCCACCACCACGGGCAGATCGATCGTCTTGTCATCAATAGTCAACTTGGCAACTCGCGACATGTGCATCCCTTCCTTTGGTCAGAAACACCCAAACCCACAGCGGCGGTCAGTCCACCGCGAAGTATATTCAGAACACCCACAAGGTGAACCTCTGCTTTCAGATTATTATTGGCGCGCGACGGCGGCTTGGCCACAATAGCCAAAATTGGGATTCCCACCGATTCGGTCTAGCCTTGCAGGCCGGCTCGACGCGATAATGGCGTGATGATCCGAATCCACGACATCCTCGACCCCGACCTGAAGAATCAGATACTCGTCGCCTTGGCCGAGCGCAGGTGCAGTGCGGTGGCGGACATTCCAGAGTCGTTCGAGCTTGACGACGCGGATTACGTGGAACTGCTCATCACCATCCAGCATCCCGAGGACGAGGCCGACCGGCCGGATTTTCGTGAATAGGCACCCGTTGCCAGCAGGCCCGGCTTCCCAGGTCGTGGCAGGGTATCGTGGCGACAGGTGTCGTGCCACAGGGGTCGTGGCATGATGTCGTGGCATGGCTTTCATCGTCCGCCGTCGGCACTTATACTCAAGGCAATGAAACAAGAGGTGCACCCAATGACCAAGGAAGACGCCAAAACCCCGGTGAGCGTCGTGGACCCGCAGTTACTCCAGGTTCTGCGATGCCCGCTGACTCACAGCAGGCTGCGGCGTGAGGATGACTGGCTCATCGCGGAGGTCGGTGGGTTGGCGTACCCCATCCGAGACGGAATTCCCTGCATGTTGACCGAGGAAGCCCGGCTGCCCGAAGGCATAGCGTCGCTGGAGGCTCTGAAGGAAAAACTGCTGCTCAGCACAGCGTCTTAAGGAACGGTACATCAACAACCGTCCGGCTCGGAGAGGCCAACCCCCTCCGAGCCTCCCCCAGGGGGAGGACCAAGAAGAGATCATCGCGCCATTCCTGCCAGTTATTGATGCGCCGGTCCTGACCCACCGCACGCGCCTCACTTGGCGCTCAATTGACGCTCACTTGGCGGGCGGCAAAGCTGGTTCTTCGTCGTCGACGCCCCCCGCCGCTCCCGGACCTCTGCGGCGGGGACCGCGCGGCATATCAGAGTGCAGCGTCACCGGCCCATCAGTGACAAACGCGTCGACGCGCCGTTCCACCATCCGAGTGGTTGTCCCCCGGTCCCTGGTCAGACGGTCCTCTTCCACCTTCAGCGACTGACGCAGACGCTCAATCCGATGCTCACGCTCTTTAAGCCCGAGTTTGACCAGTTCTGTCACCTTCTCCCGCAGGATCTTCCGCAGCGGCTCGCGCTCAGCCGGGGTCCGTGTGCGGGCCAGCAGTCCGTAGATGGCGTCTTCCACCGTCATCTGCTGAACCTTGATGTCGTACAACTGCGTGTCTTCCTCGCGCAAGATCTGCAGATGCCGCCAGCGGGCGGCCACGTAGACCATGACACTGCGGCGCACGGCGCCGGCCTCGGGCAATGACTCCAGTGCCGCCCAGCGCGCCGGGGCGAACTCCCGCATGAATGCCGCGATGTCCTCCGTCTCCTGCTCCGACCCCACCGCAGCGGCAGCAAGCACCGCACGTTGCCGGGGCGACGGAGGATCGCCCGGAGCGGCCAACTCGCGCGGTTCGCGGGCGGCCGGGCCGTCGTTGGCTGCCATCGCAACAGCGGGCAGCACTGCGGCACAGAACACCCCGGCCGCCACAAGACGCATCAATGTATTTGAGACCAGTGTCATAGTTCCTCTCACCAGTGGTACTGCACGCTCGGTTGTGACGTATCGGCCTGCCCGTCCAGTTCCTGCAGACGGGTCAACTCGGTGGCGGCGAAAACCAGCCCGGACGAGCCACTGTCATTCTGTTGCCGGCTCTCGTCAAACGTGGCAATCAGCGTATCGGCCTCACGGGATGTCTCGGGTGTGGCGACGTCCGCGGGGGAGTCGTCGAGTTCTGTCCAGTTCGGCAGATAGGCCAGTTCTCTGCCGGCGGTCGCCGCTGCCCTGTAGTCGGGCTCGATGCTGCTCCACAAGATCGCCACCGCGACAAGGATAATCGCCGCCGCTGCTAGCGGATACAGGAACCAGGGAGTATGGCCGGCGGCGATCACCTGCGGAGCTTGGGCCGGCTGACTGAGGCGCTGCGCCGTCCACTGCCGGAAGATCGGCGAAAGCCGCTCACGGGCGCGCTCGGTCGGAGCGGCCGCGGCCAGGGCCGTATCCATGCCGAAACTCAGCGCTGCACGATTCACCAGGCGATCCATCGCGATGCACTGGGCGCGCAGCGCGGTATCACGCTCCAGCATCCGCTGCACCTCGATGCAGTCTTCCTGGGGCAGTTCGCCGGCCAGATAAAGCATCAGCACGGCTTCATTGTTCTCAAGTTGGCTCAGCAGATTGCTCATGATTCACCCCCACCGGCCGCATTGTCCATCAGCTTGCGCAGCTTCAGCAAGGCCTTGTTCATCCGCCCAAGGGCCGTGTTCAGCGGGCAACCCAGCGTCTGGGCGATCTCCACAAACTTGAGGTTGCCATAGTACCGCATACATACCACCTCTCGCTGAGCCGACGGCAGTTCCTCGATCGCGGCCCGAAGCCTCTGCGCTTCCTCGGTCGCCAGCAGATGGTGCGAAGAGTCCGGGGCATTCCCCTTGCTCTGGGCCATCAGCCGCAATTCCTCGGTCGCGGCCCGCTGCCGCGTCCTGGATCGCCACAGGTCAGTGGCCTTGTTCGTGGCGATCCGAAACAGCCACGCCCTGAACCCACCCGGCCCGGAGGCGACATCAAACCGATCGATATGGTCCAAGACGCTCAGCCATACATGCTGATGAAGATCCTCGGCCATGGCTGCATTGCCGCACAGTCGCGACAGATATCGCATCAGTGCCGGGGCATACCGCCGCGTCAACTCGTCACCGGCCTGCGGCTCACCGCCGCGCAGCCGCTCCACCAGCGCTTCATCGCTGAGGACGACCGACTCGTCGGCCGGCGGAGCTTTTTTCGGCAACATCGCGGTCATTCGGTCGTCACCATCAAGAACGTACAGGGCGGCCAATTATTGCGCAACGGCCCTCACAGCGTAATCCCAAGGCGGGTTGAGCGGAAATCACGCAACCCAGATGCCGGAAAAGGCCGGCGAGTCTGCTGCTTTAGCACTCCAACCCCGGATGAAGGGCAGATCAGGGCACGGGCATTATAACCCACTTAGACACAAATGGTTATATCGCACGTGTCAGTCGTCCTCCACCCGTGGCGGCAGCAGACCGGGCGGGCGGGGCGAATTTGCGTGACACGCCGCTGACAGCCGCTATAGTCATTGCTGGGAAGAAGTTGCACGCTGATGGGGCGCAACGCCGTCATGGGTTTGACGTATGGTCCAACAACTACTCAGCTTGGTTCCCGCGGAGCAGGTGCGAACACTCCTGCTGGCGATCGTTCTCACGGGAACCATTATCGGTGCCGCCACCCTGCTGCTGGGAGGCCTGCGCAGCCGGTTCATGATCTGCCTGCTGATGCTGGTCGTGGGGACGCTCATCGGCCACAGCGCTCCGCAATGGTTCGGTCTGCGGGTCGAGCCCAACGCGACGGCGATCCTCGGCGCGATCGTGATGGGCATTCTCGGGTTTGCGTTTCACCGCGTCTGGGTGGCAATCTGTCTTGGCCTGGTGGTCGCAGGTCTGGCGGCGGTGATCTTGTGGTTCAACCTGGACGCCGGCCGGTCGTTCCAAGCACCAGCGGCCGAGCACGGCATGAGCGTGTCGGCATACCTTCGGCTGTGCTGGGAACACTTTCCCGCCGCCTACAGGGCCAGCGTGCCGGTGGTCTGTGTACCGGTCTGCGTGGCAGGGTTCGCCGTGGGGCTACTACTGAATCGGCTGGGCACGGCTCTCCTGTACAGCATTCTGGGCACATCCATCATGTTCCTCTGCCTGCTGTTTGGCGAGGCGTCGGAGCAGATGCCCGCGACGAGCTATCTGCTGCCGGGGCTGACTGAGTTGCGGGTCGTCCTCTTCGCTGGATTCGTAATACTGGGTACACTGGTGCACTTGGCGACGATGCCGCGGCCGCGAAATGCGGCGAGTCGGCCGGAACCGAAGCCGGAAGACGACTCCTGAGAGTCGACGGTTGCTCAAGGCGTTGCACGGACGTAACCCTGTTTCATGCGAAGGAGCGAGTATGCACTGCGTTTTCATCCTGGCTGCAAAGACCGGGACTCTGCACGAATGGCTGTCACACCCGAACTATCTGCCCAACTATGACGATGTCATGAAGTGGTGTCATGGCATGGATCCCGGGTCGGCCGCCCTGCTGCTGATCCTGGGCGTGGTGTTCCTGCTTTTCGGATTCACGATTTACCGGGCGCTGATCGCGCTGACCGCAGCCATCCTCGGGGCGTATCTGGGCTTTGGCCTGACTGAGAATACGCAGAATATGAGCCTGATCGGTCTGTCGGTCGGCGCGGTGATCTTCGGAGCGGTCGCGTGGGTCTGGACCAACTGGATCGCGGCGGTCATTGGCGCGATCATCGGTGGTCTGCTGGGCAGTGCCGTCTGGCAGATGGCCGGGCTCAACCCCACGTTCGCTTGGTCCGGCGCCCTGACGGGTGCGGTGCTGTTGGGACTGCTGTGCTTCCTGCTCTTCCGGATCAGCGTCATCCTCTACACCAGTTTGCAGGGCGCGGTGATGCTGGCGTTCGGCGGGCTGGGGATGGCATACCGCTACGATGCGGCCGGACACTTCGTCGATGCCCGAATGAAGGCCTGGCCAATGATTCTGCCTGCCACGGTACTGGTGCTCATGCTCTGCGGCGTCGCCTACCAGTACATGAAAGCCCCAACGGGCGGCGGCGGAGGTGGCGGAGGCAAGAGCAGTTCCGGCTCCAAGCCCAAGGCGGCTCCGGCAGAGAAGGAGTAGCCGCCGCGGGCGGAGTCCGGCCGCCTCAGTGGTCATGCGGCGCGCCGGGCAAGTGGTGGCCTGACGTCTGGAGCGGCGACGGGAAATCGCAAGGGTCTGGTTTGACTCACCCGCAGTACAGGCAGAGAATCGGTTGAGTGAGGCCCCCCATGGAGAATATCCGCAATAAGTGTGCATGCCCGACCTGCCAGTGCCGTGTGGAGCCGGGAAAAGGCGTCCTGCGAAACAACAGGGTCTACTGTTGCCAAGCCTGCGCCAGCGACTGCACCGAGACCACGTGCGTCTGCGTGCATGACCGGTGCGAAGAGCACCCTGCGCAGCCCAAGTGAGGCGGGCGGAGCGTCCTGACCGCCGTGAGAAAACCCACTGACTACCGTCCGTGGGTGCTTCGCGCTGACGGAGCATCGCTGGCGAAGCAAAACAAAACCCACGGACAGCAGTCCGTGGGTTTTTGGTGTCATCATCTGACCGCACGCAGAGGGAGCAGCCGTCGCCGGGCAAACCAAGGCCCCGATTACTCCCATCTAACCGCACGCCGAGGGAGCGGTTCCTTGCGGCGGGCTTGTTTTCGGATCATCCCTCGATGACTTCGACGACCTGTGCCGCCTTCTTGCCGGCCTTCTTGCGGTCGGTCTCGTTCAGAAGTTCCTTGCGGATGCGGATGCACGACGGGGTGACTTCGACGATTTCGTCTTCCTCGATGTATTCCAGCGCCTGCTCCAGGGTCATCTTTCGCGGGGGTTCCAGGATGATCATCTCATCGCTGCTGGTGGTGCGCATGTTGGAGAGTTTCTTGGCGGTGGTGGGGTTGACGACCATGTCATCCTCACGGGCGTTTTCCGCGACGACCATGCCGGGATAAACCGCTTCGCCGGGGGAAACGAACATCACGCCGCGTTCCTGAAGATTGTTGAGGGCAAACCCATTAGCGTTGCCAGCGGAGTTGGAGATCATGACGCCGTTACCGCGCGTAGGAATCTCGCCGCGCATCGTGGCGTATTCGTGGAACGTGTGGTGCATGATCGCCGTGCCCTGGGTCGCCGTCAGCATGCGTGTTCGCAGGCCGATCAGGCCACGGGCGGGGATGGTGAACTCAAGGTGGACCTGGCCGCTGCGGTTGTCCATGCGGGCCAGTTCGCCCCGGCGGTTGCCCACCAGTTCCATGACGCCGCCCATGTTCTTTTCAGGCACATCAATGACCAGATATTCGATGGGTTCGAGCTTATTGCCGTCCTTGTCGCGGTGCATGATGACATGGGGCTTGCCAATGGCGAGCTCAAAGCCTTCACGACGCATGTTCTCGATCAGCACGCCGAGGTGCAGCAGGCCGCGGCCGGCGACGCTGAAGGCGTCCTTGTTGCCGGCTTCGGTCACGCGGAGGGCGACGTTGCTCTGCAACTCGCGATCAAGGCGTTCGCGGAGGTTACGGCTGGTGACGTACTTGCCTTCCTTGCCGGCAAACGGCGAGTCGTTGACCCTGAACATCATGGTCAGCGTGGGCGGCTCAACGTCGGTGCTCTCCAGCGGCATGATGTTCTTGGGGTCGCAGATGGTGTTGCCGATATCGACCTCTTCCAGGCCGATCAGGGCGACGATGTCGCCGGCCTCAGCCTGCTCGACATCCTTCTGGCCGAAGCCATCGAAGACGCGGACCTGCTGGACGCGGGTGAGGACCTTTTCGCCCTCGCGCTTGATGACGGCAACCTGCTGGCCCGTCTTGATGACGCCGTTGTAGATGCGGCCCACGCCGATTCGGCCGACGTAGTCGTTGTACTGAATGTTGGTGATGCGAAGCTGAAGCGGCAATTCCGGGTCGCCGTGAGGGGCCGGAACGTGCTTCATCAGGGCTTCGAAGACCGGCTTCATGTCCACGCCGGGTTCTTCGAGTGTCCACGAAGCGGTGCCGGCTCGGCCACAGGCGTACAGGACAGGGAAGTCAAGGGCCTCGTCGTTGGCGCCAAGTTCGACAAAGAGGTCGAAGACCTCGTTGAGGACGGCATCAGCGCGGGCGTCGTGGCGGTCGATCTTGTTGATGACAACGATCGGATGGAGCTGGTTTTCGAAGGCCTTTTTCAGGACGAAGCGGGTCTGGGGCATGGGGCCTTCGGCGGCGTCCACGAGGAGGAAGCAGCCATCGGCCATCGACAGGACGCGCTCGACCTCGCCACCGAAGTCGGCGTGGCCGGGGGTGTCGATGATGTTGATCTTGATGACCTCGCCTTCGGGCGTCGTGTAGGCGACGGCGATGTTCTTGGCGAGGATGGTGATGCCGCGTTCCCGCTCCAGAGGGTTGGAGTCGAGCATGCACTCCTGTGTGAGCTGGCTGGCGCGGAAGTTTCCGCACTGCTTGAGCAGGGCGTCAACCAGGGTGGTCTTACCATGGTCGACGTGGGCAATAATGGCAACGTTACGAATATCGTGGCGTACGCGGTTCATACAATTTGTGCGATGCATAAGCAAACCAAAGGCCGGGCAGCGGGCAGAGAAACATCTCAGCCATGTCTGGAGGTAGGCCAGTCCCGAAACCGAAGGGGGAGCATGATACTCTGCGGGGGCTGAATCCACAACAGGACATTGCGGGGTCGAGCGATTCCGCAGTCAATGAGGCAAACGAGCGAGGGACGGGCATTTGAACCTATTTCCGAGGTCCTCAGATTCGCAATCGGTGAATTCGTCAGGTTTGAGCGGTCCAGACCGCAGGGATATTGCGCTTGCCTTCTGCCGATCCACAGGGCATTCTCCGCGTCATGGATATCACCCCCCAGAACGTGCAGGCTCTGGCTGACCAGAAGGATGAGGAGAACATCAGGTTCCGCAGTTTTCTCAAGGCCAGCCCCCTGTCGGTTGAGCAGTTGGACAAGCTCGTGCTCCAGACCACCGACCAAGTCTGGGCAAAGGTGGATTGCACTGCTTGCGGCAACTGCTGCAAGCACATCGGACCGGTTCTGGATCAGCAGGATGCCGAGCGACTGGCAGCCCGCCTGGGCATGACCATCGAGGCGCTGGTCGAGAAGTACCTGAAGCCCGAAGAGGATCCCGATGAAGCAGGTGATCGTTGGGAGATGCGGGTTCGCCCGTGCCCCTTGCTCGACAAAGACAACCGATGCACCGTCTACGAAGACCGCCCCGCTTCATGCCGGGGATACCCCTATCTGCACGATGCCGATTTCGTCTTTCGGCTGCTGGGCACGTTGGAACGTGCCAGCACCTGCCCAATCGTCTTTGAGGTGCTGGAGCGGCTTAAAGAGAGCACCGGTTTTGACGCCGAAGAGGATGGGTTCCAAGACGACGAAGACTACGAGATGGCCGATGCCAGCCAGTGGCCGGAGTTGTTGGATGCTGGCCCAATCCCATGGGACGCCATCCGGGCGCTGGCCGCCCGCCTGCCCCAGGACCACGACCTGCTGGAGAGTGTCCTGATCAGAGTGCGGGAACTGGTGGAGTCTGGCTTCTATGAGGCCTTCAACTACGAGATCGTTTACCTGCCGACCGTGCTGGCATTGAGCGCAGCCAATCTGAGCGAGCAGCAGCGTCGACGCGCCGCGTACTCTCTGGTGGCGTCGCTCAAGGTGGCCGGGGACGAAGTCGATGAACTGTACATGGAGATTCTGAATTGCGCGCTTGAGGCGTTTGGAGACGCCCCAGTGTCCGCAGCGCTTGGAGCGATCTCGCAGTTGGACGCTGACCACTTCGGCTGGTTCAATCTTTGGGATGTTCTCTTTCAGGTCACGCCACAGACCGAAGCATCCCTTCGGCAGGAGGTAATCGGCGTGTGCATGGACGCACTGGGCAGGGCCGAGAGCGGAACTCTCAGTCTGCTAGACGCCATGTCGGCAGGCGAGATCCTGGCAAAGCTCAACGTCCCGGAAGCCCGAGACATCATCGAGGGATTAGCCAGCGAATCCGTCGACTTCAAAGAGATCGCCGCAGTGTACACAGGAACGACACTTGACGAGCCCCCAACTCCGGTAGAACAGTGGGTCGAGTCCCATCGCGGCTTTCTGAAGGACTGGTACGAGCGAGAAGAGGATGATTTGGATGGTGGAGAAGCGGCCGACCGTGACCGGGTGCTGTAGCAGCCCGTCGATCCCGACGGGCCGGAGGGTACACGGCGGCCCAGCGGGCCGACGCTGCCGATCGTGAATGAAGATCCCAAGATCGGGCGCAACGATCCCTGCCCGTGCGGCAGCGGGAAGAAGTACAAGAAGTGTTGCGGCAAGTAGCGCTCCCGCACACGGCCGGCGCGATCAGGCACCCATGTGCCGCCGCTGGCGCGGTAACACGGCTTGAGTCTGGGAAACCGCGTCCGTCGGCGTGCTGGGGGCGAAAGGTTTGAGGGCCTCCGGCAGGTCGCGACGGCCGGGCCGAAGGTAATCCGATGCCAACTGCACACCGGCGGCGGCCGGCGACAGACCACGCTGTGTCGTCAGGTACTCCAGCATCAACGCGAAGAGCCTCGGCAGTGCGATGCGGTGGGTCTGGCCGGTCCTGGCAAAGAGCCAATCCGACAGCGCCATCATCGCGGCGAAGGCGGAGCCATCGCCCCAGACCAGGGGCAGCGACTGGGCGAACTGGCCGCTGTTGGCCAGCATATCCCAGTAGCGAGCCACCCGCCGGATGCGCTGCATGGTGGCGAAGTTGATGAGGCAGTTCTGAAGAATTTCGTAGGGAGCGTCCGGACTGTAGACCATGCCCCACTCTTGCGTATGCCGTGCGATCGGCGCTCCGTGGAGGCGTTTGAGGATTCCGAGTTGGATCTCGTGCGGGCGAAGCGCCAGCAGGCGGTCAAACCCGGCCGCAAAACTCTCCACCGACTCACCCGGCAGCCCGGCCACCAGATCAGCGTGGATATGAGCGTGGGTCTGCTCTCGCAGCAGCCGGATCGTGGCCTGGGCCTTGGCGTTGTCCTGGCGTCGGCCAATGCGCTGGGCCACGTCCTCATCGAAGGTCTGAATCCCGATCTCGAGTTGGATCGCCCCCTTCGGAAAGCGAGTGATGGAGTCGATGAGCGTCTGAGGCAGCCGGTCGGGGATCATCTCGAAATGGAGGAACAGCCCCGGGCGATTGCGAGCAAAAAAGAAGTCGAGGATCGCCGTGGCGTGCGCGATATCGATGTTGAACGTGCGGTCGACGAACTTGAAGACGAGGCAGCCACGATCCAGCAGCCGCTGCATCTGCTGGAGAAACGGCTCAAGCGGAAACCGCCGCACCGAGATATCCAGCGACGACAGACAGAACTCACAGCCGAACGGACAGCCGCGAGATGACTCGACATAGACGGTGCGGTGGGCCAGGTCGGCGTCGGTGTAAAGGTCATAGGGCATGACGACGCTGTCCAGCGCCGGAGGCTCCGGCAGCAGGATGCGAGATGCAGGTTCGTCCGCGAGAAGCGTGCGGCACAACTCAGGAAATGCCAGATCGCCTTCGCCGCAGATGATGTGGTCCGCGAAGGCCGCAACAGGCTGCTGGTCCGTCTCGTAGCTGATCTCCGGGCCGCCCAGTACCAGCGTCACCTCCGGGCGAAGCTGCTTCAGCACACGTGCCAGTTCCAACGACTGCCGGGCATTCCAGACGTAGACGGCCAGGCCCACGATATGGGGATTGCAGGCCAGGATCGCCTCGGCCACGTCGAGGCAGCGGTCGTCCAGATCGAACTCGATGATCGCAGCCCGATCGCGCAGGTCGCCGAGATTGGCATGCAGATAGCGCAGCCCAAACGAAGCGTGGGCGAAGCGGGCGTTGAATGTGGTCAGGACGATATCGCGCATAGTTACCGGGGCATGATACCCGGAGAGCGGAAGTATCCTCAGTCCAGCCGAATTATGAACCAGTAAACAATAGCACGATGAGCTGCGCCACCAGCACGCGCAGGATCATGGTCAGCGGATATACAGTGGCAAACGCTACGGCCGGGGCCTCTGAGTCGGTTATCGTGTGCACGAACGCCAGTGAAGGCGACGTGAGACTCCCGGCCAGCAGGCCGCACAGTTGCAGAAAATTGGATTTCAGGAAGATGCGGGCAAACAGGCCGACGGCGATCAACGGCACAAAGGTGACGATCGCGCCCAGCCCCAGCAGATACAGCCCGGTCGTGCTCCACAAGGTGGCGAAGAAGCCTTCGCCGGCCAGCAGTCCTACGCCGATGAGGAACAGTACGATGCCCAATTCCCGCAGAAGGGCGGCGGCACTGAACGGCATGTACCAGATCAGGGATCGCACGCGCCCCAGCCGAGCCAATAGGATCGCGACGACCATCGGGCCGGCCGCCAGCCCCAGTTTCAGAGGAACTGGCAGTCCCGGCACCCTTAGCGGCAACATCCCAAGCGTCACGCCGAGCGCCAGGCCAACGAAGATAGGGAGCAATCTGGGCAGATTCAGTTCGCGCATTGAGTTGCCCAGCGTCTTGGCCGCTTCGTCCAGCGCTTCGTCCTCGCCCACAGCGAGCACGCGATCTCCAAACTGCAGGCGGATATCGCTGACGGCCGTGAACTGGAGCTCGCCACGGATGAACCGCGTGATCGTGACCCCCAGCCGGTCGGCGAAGCTCAGTTCATTGAGCGTCTTGCCAAGCACCTGGGGATGCGTCACGAGGATCTGCCGCGAGGTGATATGGCTGCCCAGGATGCGCAGGTCGGCGCTGATCTGTTGCCCGGCAATCAGCCTTAGTGCCTCAAGGGCCTTGGGTTCGCCGACAGCGAAGATGACGTCGCGTGTGTGCAGCATCAGGTCCGGCCGGGCCACGCTCACCACCACACCATGCAGCACGCGGGAGATCACGACGCCCGTTCCGTGGAGTTCCTCAAGTCCCTTGACGGTCAGCCCCTCCATATTTGGATTCACCAGGTCGATGTTCATCGTCGCCGGGGTCACGCGATCGCCCCGTTGCTGGCGTTCGATCTCGTCGGCCTCTCGCTGCGGATTGACTCGGAAGATCGCCCGCAGGAGAACCATCGCCAGGATGACGCCGAACAGGCCGAAGGGATAGGTGATGGCGAAGGCGGGCGCGGTCGAGGTCGCGATAATCGCAATCGCGTCCGTGCCGTGAACAGTCTTGAGAGCCTCGCCGGCAGACCCGAACGCCGGGGCGTTTGTCGTCGCTCCGGCAAAAAGTCCGGCGGCGCCGGAAATGCCCAGCGACGGAATGATCAGCCCCATCCCCACACTCAGGATCGCCCCGAGCAGGACGATCGTCGCGGCCAGAGCGTTGAGCCGAAGGCCCTGTTTGCGCAGCGAAGCGACAAAGCCCGGCCCAACCTGGACCCCCACCGCATAGACGAACAGGATCAGTCCAAAGTCGCGAATGAACTCGACAACCGGCCGGCTCAGCGTGGACATGCCCATCAGTCGGCCGACAATCAGGCCCGTGAACATGACTCCCGGGATCCCCAGCGCAAACCCGCGCAAGCGAATCGAGCCGATCGCCAGGCCTGACACGGCGACGATGCTGACTGCCAAGACCGTCAGCGCCACCGACGCCGGCGGAAACAGGCTGAAGAATACAGAGGGTGCACTGGCCGGCATGCTCGCAGGCTCTGCTGTGACTGCGAGCAGAGCAGGAGCTAGATCCAGTATTCCGTCAACCATGAGCCTCCTTCAACCGCCAATGATAGGCAGGAGAAGGTGCTCATGCCGCCCGGCTCAGTTTACGGTGCCGGCCGCCCGTGCGAACACCAGCACAATCGTCTGGGCCAGGAAGATTCGCAGGATCATGGTGAGTGGGTAGACCGTTGAATAGGCCACGGACGGGGCGTCCGATCCGGTCACCTGTCCGGCAAACGCCAGGGCAGGAGGATCGGTCATCGAGCCCGACAGCAGCCCGCAGATGGTCATGAAGTTGGTCTTCATCACGATGCGGGCAAAGAACCCGACGATCGCAATCGGCAGGAAGGTGATCAGCGTGGCGTATCCCATCCACTTCAGCCCATCGCCCTCGGTAAGGGTCTTGACGAAGTCGCCGCCGCAGTTCAGACCCACACACGCCAGGAAGAGCACGATACCGATCTCGCGCAGGGCCAGGTTGGCGCTCTGCGGCAGGTAATAGATCAGCGGGCCGACTTTGCTGATCCGGCTGAGGATGAGCGCCACCACCAGCGGGCCGCCCGCCAGGCCGAGCTTCACCGGGGCCGGGAGATTCGGCAGCGGAATCGCCCAACTGCCCAGGATCACGCCCAGGGCGATCGCCACGAAGATCGGCACGATCTGCGGATGATTAAGCGCCTTGACGCTGTTGCCCAGCGCAGCGGCCGCCTCTTTCACATCGTCCTCTTCGCCCACCACGCCCAGCGCATCGCCATAGGCAATGTGTACGCCCGACGACATTGGACTCATGGAGATATCACCGCGAATAACGCGAGTACAGGTGACGTTGTGGCGCTCGAGCAGCTCAAGCTCCTCAACCGTCTGGCCCACGAATTCGCCCTTGGTGACCAGTATTTTCTGATAGGTCAGCGGGCTGTGAACCGTCCGCACGTCAATCTTGGAAGCCACGCCGATCTTGTCGCGGAAGCGGTCGACGCCCGTCTGCGGACCGACCACGTGCAGGACGTCGCCGGCACCGACCGTCACCTTCGGCGCGCCCAGGACAACCTTGTCGCCCTTGAGCACACGACTGATGGTGACATGGCAGGCTTGCAGTTCCGGCAGCTTCGCCAGCGGCAGACCGACAATTGCCGAGTTCTTCACCTCAATGTCCGCCATCACCAGCGGCTCGCGTCTGGATGCCTGCGCCTTGGTGATCTCGCTCTGCTCCTTCTCCAGGCTGATCTTGAAAACACCGCGAATCAGCAGCATCGTGAAGATGATGCCCAGGATGCCGAACGGATACGCCATCGCATAGGCGTTCTGCTGCATGGGCACCTTGTCGGCCATGCCCACCTCGGCAAGTTTCAGAGCCTCGGCGGCCGCCTGAAGCGACGGGGTGTTTGTGGTGGAACCCGAGAACAGACCCACCGCCGCCGCCAGCGGCACATTGGCGAACTTGAAAATGCACACCGCAATGATGGCGCCTAGCACCACGATGCTCGCCGCCATCAGATTCAGCTTCAGCCCATCCTTGCGCAGCGACGAGAAGAAGCCGGGCCCGACTTGGATGCCAATCGTGTAGACAAACAGGATCAGTCCAAACTCCTGAACGAAGTGCAGCACGTGCCAGTTCTTGGGGTCTGCCCCCGGGTCCAGCAGCGGGATCCCCCACTGCCTGGCGTAGTGAGCCAGCGCGATGCCCGCAAAGAGCACGCCGCCGATCCCGAGGCTGATGCCGCGGAACTTGATCATGCCCAGTGCCATTCCCAGAGCCGACACGACGCACAGCACGAGCATGATGTGCGCGACGCTGGCGAGGGTGAGCAGGTCGCCAAACCACTTGGGAAGGGTGGCGAGAAACTCCGTCAGCACCGCCGGCCGGGTGGTAACCTGCGTCGCGGCTTCCGAAGCCAGGACATATGAGAGGGACATATCCAAAAACATAAGCAGACCGCTCCTTAGACCCCCAGGCAGGGAACTGTCCCGTCCTGTGGTCAGACCGCTCAATTGAGCTGGGTTTATCTCCAATCAAGCCCGCGATGCCAGCGGTTGGTTTTGTGGCAGCGAGCTCGGCGGAATCAATTAGAGAAATCTTTCACTATTTCACCCGTCTGTCAAGTAACCGCACCACATTTCGTCGGCATGCGACAATTTGAACCGAGAAACAGCCCATTTAAGCGCATCCGACCGAAGCTCCTTCTTATCCTATGTATTTAATAGACATACCCTTGACCAAGCGGGTTGATGGGCGTACCCTGACTGAATGAACATGCGAACTCTTCTGTCAGTGACGGGAACGGGGCTGCTGATCGTCACCATGGTGTTGTCAGGCGGATGCAGGAAGTCGCAGACTGAGCAGGCCGCAGACTCTGCCAAAGCGCCGCCTGCGGACAATTCCAAGGTCGAGATCCGCATCGGCTATTTCGCAAATCTCACTCATGCCCAGGCCGTTCTCGGGATGGCATCCGGGGACTTCACCAAGGCTGTCGCCCCCGCCAAGGTGACTACCAAAGTCTTCAATGCCGGGCCTTCGCTGACCGAGGCCCTGTTCGCCGGCGAAATCGACCTGGGCTATGTTGGCCCCGGACCGGCCATCGCGGCGTTCACGCGGAGCAAGGGTGCCGGACTGAAGATCATCGGAGGCGCGGCCGCCAATGGCGTGGTGATCGTCGCCCGTAAAGACTCGGGAATCGCAACCCTTGCCGACCTGGCCGGCAAGAAACTCGCGACCCCGCAGCTCGCCAATACGCAGGACATCGCCGCACGGCACTATCTCCAGACCGAATTGAAACAGACCGACCTGTCCAACATCCTGCCGGTTGCCAACGCCGAACAGGTGGCGCTAATGGACCGGGGACAGATTGACGCCGCCTGGGTGCCCGAACCTTGGGGCGCGGTGCTGATGGATCGCACGGGCGCGAAACTGATCGCCGAGGAGAAGGACCTCTGGCCGGGCAAGCAGGTTGCGATCACTGTCATCGTGGCATCACCTCGCTTCCTCAAGGAGCATCCCGACCTGGCGAAGAAGATACTGGAGGTCCATCAGCAGTGGACCACTCGGCTGCAAGGCAGTGATCCGGCGGTTGTCGCTCAACTCAAGGACGCGCTATTCGCGCTGACCAGGAAGCAATTCCCGCCGGGCGTCATTGATACGGCGCTTCGGCGGGTCACGTTCACCAACGATCCGCTGCCCGGCACCCTGCAGACGATGGCGCAGTGGACGTACGAGACCGGCTTCGCCAAGGAAAAACCTGACCTCAGGGGCTTGGTTGACCCGGACTTTGCGGGCACAATAGCTGTATCGCCCGGAAAGTAACCGAGTAATGTCGCTGCTGAATATCTTCAATCTTCACAACGGTCAGCCAGCCGCCCCGCCTCCGGCGCAGCGCGGGCATGTGGTCATGCAGTCGGTGACCAAGGCCTTCGCCCGCGGCACCGCCCCGGCCGTCCAGGACATCAACCTGACCGTCAAGCCCGGCGAATTCGTCGTCGTCGTCGGCCCCAGCGGCTGCGGAAAGAGCACCCTTCTGAACCTGCTGGCCGGCATGCTGCATCCGGATTCCGGCTCGATCACGCTCGATGGCCAGCCCGTGCGGGCGCCCGGCCCCGATCGCGCGGTGGTCTTCCAGGATCACGCCCTCTTCCCCTGGCTGACGGCCGCCGAGAACGTCGGCTTCGGGCTGAAAATGTCCGGCGCTCGCGGCGATGGCGAGCGGGCCGATCGCGTGGCCGAGGCCCTGGCGATGGTCCACCTCAGCCACAGCGGGGACAAGTTGGTTCACGAACTCTCCGGCGGCATGAAGCAGCGTGTGGCGATCGCCCGCGCCCTGGTCATGGACCCCGCCGTACTGCTGATGGACGAACCGTTCGCCGCCCTGGACGCACAGACTCGCACGCTCATGCACGCGCAGTTGCAGGAACTGTGGGTGCAGACGCATAAGACGATCATTTTCGTAACCCACTCCGTGGGCGAGGCGGTCCGACTGGCAGACCGGATCGTCGTGCTGCATGCCATGCCCGGAAGAGTACGCAAGACGATCAACGTCGACCTGTCGCACCCGCGTGATTTCGACAGCAAGGACATTTCCGAACTGGTACAACAGGTAAGACGGGAGATCGAGGATGAGGTCAACCGTGTCAATTCGCAGATGGCTGAGTTCTGGAAACCTGAAGGTGGCGCTGACATGGATCGCGGCACTCTTGGCGTGGGAGATGGCATATAGGCTCATCCAGTGGCCGGCGTGGCAGTTCCCCGCGCCCAGCCACATCATCGATGCGCTATTCGAACTGGTGGGCTTCAAGACAGCACTGGGCGCGGCGATGAGCGCCCACTGGCCGAGTCCCGGCCCGGAAGATGGGCGACGCGCCCTCGCATTCACAACCCTCTGGGACATCCCCCTGTTGCAAGGCCTGGCCGTGACCGGCGTCCGCCTGATCATCGGCTTTTTCGCCAGTGTCTTCTTTGGGCTGCTGCTGGGCATCCTGATGTGGCGTATCAGGTTTCTCAACGGCCTGTTCGGCCCCCTGTTTCTGGGCCTGCAGACGCTGCCCAGCGTCTGCTGGGTCCCGCTGGCGGTCATCATCTTCGGCTTGCAGGAAACCGGCGTGCTGTTCGTGCTGGTGATGGGAAGCTGCTTCGCCATCGCCATCGGCGTGCGCGATGGCCTGCGGGTCATCCCGCCGGTTTATCAGAAGGCCGGGCAGATGATGGGCGCCAAGGGCTGGCGAATGTATCGCTACGTCCTGCTCCCGGCCAGCCTGCCGGCCATGGCCAGCAGCCTGCGGCAGGGCTTCAGCTTCGCCTGGCGATCACTGATGGGCGCCGAACTGATGTTCATGGCGGTGCGGAACCACGGCCTGGGCTACCTGCTGGACTTCGCCCGCAGCTTCGGGGATGTGGCGCAGGTGCTGGCGATCATGATCCTCATGATCGCCATCGCGATGCTGGTGGACCGTATGGTCTTCGCCCGCCTGGAGCGGAAGATCCACGAGCGATTTGGACTGCTGCAGGGGTAAACGGCAAGCAGCAGGCGATGGATTTCCGGGTCCCGCAGGAGCAATCTCCACGGCAAGCTGTGACGATAGTCTCATATCTTTCTTTCTCAACGCGTGCAGCCATTGCCCGGCGAGTTGGAAGCGACCGCATCCGTTTCCATCGCACGGGCGCCTATCTGCTGCAGCGCCAAAGCCCGGACAACGCATGAGCTTGCCAGGCCAAATGCCGCCGCGAAATAGCCATCCCGCTCTGCTGTGTCAAGGTCTGTGAGAGCGAGTTATTCACATCGGCAAAAGCACCTCGCGGCGTCAAGTACGCCATCTTGTCACACCGCCGCTCGACGATGGTGCTCGGGCTCGCCTGTCACTACCGCCATTTGTTAGGAACACATTATGGGCGTAACCACCACATTTACAGCGGTTTACGCCAATGCAATACCCAGCGTTCACATTTCCAACGTATCGGGCGGGTGCGATATCGGCGATGAATGGCATACATGGAGCAAGAACCGGCATTGTGGCAGTCGGCGACCCCTGAACTCATCCACCACTTATCCACATTGCATTGGCTTGATTTTCCCGGCCAGATGTTCACACTGATTCCTTTTCCGACTGAGGTGTTTGGGTGAGCCTGCTGCAAACCGATAAACTGGTGAAATCCTACAGTGGCCGACGGGTGGTCGACGGGGTCTCGTTTGGGATCAACAATCGCGAGATTGTAGGCTTGCTCGGCCGGAACGGCGCCGGCAAGACCACGACTTTCCGCATGACCCTGGGGATGGTCACGCCAGACTCGGGGCGAGTCTGGTTTGACGGGACCGAGATCAGCCAGTTGCCGATGTATAAGCGGGCTCGCCTGGGCATCGGCTATTTGAGCCAGGAACGATCGGACTTCCGCCGGCTGACCGTCTGGCAGAATCTGATCGCGATCCTGGAAACGCTGCCCATCACCCGCAAGCAGCGGCACGACCGGGCGGAGGAACTGCTGACGCACTACGGGTTGACCAAGCAGCGCAAGCAGTTGGCCGAGACGCTTTCGGGTGGGGAACGCCGAAAACTGGAGATCGCCCGCGCCCTGGTGACCGAACCGAAGCTCATCCTGCTGGACGAGCCGTTCTCGGGCGTTGACCCGATTGCCGTCGAAGACCTGCAGCGTGAAGTCCGCCGGCTTAAGGAAGAATTTGGCAAGTCCGTGCTGATCACCGACCACAACGTGGCTCAGACGCTGCGTGTGTGCGACCGTGCCCTGATTATCAACGAGGGGCAGGTTTTCAAGGAAGGCACGCCCAAGGAGATCATCACCGATCCCAGCGTCCGCTCGGCGTATCTGGGCAACACCTTCCGCGGCGATGAATTCGATTGAGTGCTGGTGAGCCCTGGCTCAAGGCCGCGCGCCACATCCAGGCATCTGCTGATTCCACAAAACGAAACTGCCCGCGCGTCCGTTACCGGAACCGCGGGCAGTTGTTGTTTACGCAACCCGGTCCACAACCTGCCGGCAGTCGCGGGCAATGCCCGCCAGACTGCTGGGGTCGTATCTCGAGCCTACTTGGCGGTGATGTCCACGAACGTCTCGACGCTCTTAAGGTCGAGGATGGTCTGGGCGGTGACCTTCACGTCGGCGGCTTCGCCCTTGGCCAGCGTCGGGTGGAGCTTGTTCGTCCGCTTGGTCCAGATGCAGCCGCCGCGGCGCCTGGGCAAGTCGATGAAGTTCGCGCTGCGTGCGTCAATCGGGGCGCTGAAGACTCGGTCTCGCATGAAAATGCGTTCGAGAGTCTTGCGGGCGCCATCACGGGTCACCGTCTTCTTGATCGTCACCCGAACCGTCTGTCCGGGGTTGAGTTCAACTGCCATGATCATTCTCCAGTCTTTGATTCTGTAGGTTTAAAAGCTGCGGGCCTTACTGGCCCACCTCAACGCGGACGTAGGCTTCGAGACTCGTGCCGTTCTCCGTGAGGAGCTGCGCGATGCTCTTGGAATCGTCCTTCACGAACTTCTGGTCCAGCAGGACGCGCTCTTCATAGAAGACGCGCATCTTGCCCTCGGCGATCTTTTCGGCGATCGCCTGAGGCTTGCCGGTGGCCTTCGCCTGCTCGACGGCAATTTCCATTTCCTTGGCGATCAGGGCGGCGGGCACCTGTTCACGGTTGAGCGCCAACGGGCGGGCGGCCGTGATGTGCAGGCACAGGTCCTTGATCAGTTCCTTGGTCGGACTGCCGGTCAGAGCCACCAGCACTGCGATCTTGCCCGTGTAGTGCAGATAAGTTCCCATCGTGCCCGAGGCAGTCAGCGAAGCCGTTCGGCCAAGCTGAATGTTCTCGCCGGTCTGCTGTGCGGCCAGCACCAGCAATTCCTTGAGCTGGGCGTTGGCCGACAGGTCAGCCTTGGGATTCTTGATCAGTTCGGCCGCCCCGCCGTCCAGGATATTCTGGACGACTTCGCTCTTTGCGGCGAAGTCGGTGTTGCACTTGATCTCGACGACGATGCCGGTGTTGCCGTTGGTGACGACCTGCACGCGACCTTCGTTGGCAGCCCGCTCGGTAACGCTGGTCTTCACGCCCTTCTTGCGGAAGAACTCGACAGCCTTCTCGACGTCGCCGCCCACTTCAACCAGGGCCTTCTTGCATTCCATCATGCCCAGGCCCGTCTTGGCACGAAGATCGTTAACCAGCTTTGCTGTGATTTCAGCCATGTCTTTAGTTCCTTACGATAATTCTTTACTGACTGAGCAGACTCAGGCCTTAGCGGCTTCGGTGGCCGCAGCCGCAGGAGCGACTTCGGCGTTCACCGGAGCGAGAGCCGGAGCTTCCTCGGTCTTGGCTTCGGCCGATTCAGCGCGGGCGGTCACGCGGCTGGAACGCCGACGCGGGCCGGCGGCATCTTCCTTATCCGCGCCACGACCCTGCTTGCCGTCGATGATCGAGTCGGCCAGTTCCTTGCAGATGATTTCCATTGCACGCATGGCGTCGTCGTTGGCGGGAATCGGGAGGTCGATGGGACCCGGATCGCTGTCGGTGTCGATGACAGCGATCACCGGGACGCCCATTTTCTTGGCTTCGGCTACGGCGATGTGCTCGCGGCGGGTGTCGATGACGAACATCGCGCCGGGCATCTTGTCCATCTTGCGGATGCCGCCCAGGTTGGCCTGGATCTTGTCCATCTCACGCTTGAGCGTGGACTTCATTTTCTTGGAGTAGGTCTCGATCTTGCCCGTCTCGAAGAGCATGTTGAGCTCTTCAAGGCGCAGCAGACGCGAGCGAATGGTGCGGAAGTTGGTCAGCGTACCGCCGAGCCAGCGTTCGGCGACATAGTGCATGCCGCAACGCTTTGCCTCTTCCTCGACGGCGTGGCGGGCCTGACGCTTGGTACCGACGAAGACGATATCCTTGCCGCCGGCCACGATGTTCTGCATTAGCTTCTTGGCGCGAAGAATACCCTTGAGGGTTTCCTTGACGTCAATGATGTGAATCATGTTGCGCTTGCCGTGGATGTAGGGGGCCATCTTCGGGTTCCACCGGCTCACGCGGTGACCAAAGTGAACGCCTGCATCGACAAGGGCCTTGACCATGTCTGACTGGGACATACCCATAGATTGAATCTCCTGCCGCAGGGACTAACCTGCCGCAATTAGAAACCGGCAAACGCCGGTCAGCCCGCCAACGACGCCACCGGCCAGGACGATGCCGCCGCGTCGGGGGCTTACATCGGGCAGCCCAAAGGGCCGCCGCGAAAACGTTAAAACCACGCCCCGATCAGCTCATTTTCAGGAAAATCGCCAATCAGTAACGCCCGATCCTGGCAGACCGGGAAGGGGAAAGATAACCGGGGCCAGTGCAGAATGCAAAGCACCGGAAGGAAAGGAAAGAACTCACACCGCTCGATGTGCGAGCGTCATGGGTTCCTCAGCGAAGAGGGCGAGCATCTAGCCATAAAGGACGGCAGCGGGCTGGCGATCCCGCGCGCCTCGTCCGATTCGAGGCGCCGCCGACGCGCCTTGCCGCTTGCCGCAATATTGCAAATGCACATCTCTATTATGCTCAACCACCAGCAACCGGTCAATTGGTTCGGGGTTCGCAAATGGGCGTTGGACGTCATGAAACGCACAGCACGCAGTGCCACGCATTGCCGACGTTATCAACCCTATGGGTATATTCCGGGAGGTCCAGCGGCGATGTCAGTTCCCGATGCCATGCAGGCCGGCGACGACGACAGCGATCAGAGCCGACAAGTTTAGTTCATCCACAAGGGCATGCAGGCCCATCGCCAGGGCGAGCGTCAGCAGCACTTCGACCTGGTAATTAACAATATTCCTCCGAATGCACGTTTCTCAGCCGGGTGGGGCCTAAAATACCTATAGTCAAGCGAAGCATTTGCGACCTTGAAGGACTGGCTCCGATCAATGAGTCACTTAATTTATCTCATGAGCATTGAATGCGGATAAAAAGGCCTTCCACAAAGCAAGAGAGGACATCACTATGTTACGAGAAGCAAAAGCGTTCCAAGGTTTTCAACTTCGCGCCCAAGATGGCGACATCGGCAAAGCCCGTGAGTTCTACTTCGATGACCAGTTTTGGACGGTCCGCTACCTGGTTGCCGACACCGGGGGTTGGTTAAGCGGCCGACGAGTTCTCATTTCGCCTTACACTTTGTACCGCGCCAATGAGGCGGAAAAAGTAATTCCGGTGAACCTGACGAAAAAACAGATTGAGGAAAGCCCTTCGCTGGATAGTGATCAACCCGTCTCCCGGCAATACGAGACGCAGTACTACGGCTATTACGGCTGGCCATTATATTGGGGCGGCGGCTCCGCATGGGGTGCCACCTCTTACCCTTACGCGATGGCTGGCAGCCCCTTTCTCATGCGCGACCGCGAAGCATCGAAGGAAACGACCCGCCGTGAAGCAGCGTGGGATCCCAATCTGAGGAGCACAGGGGATGTGAACGGCCACCACATTCAGGCGTTGGACGGCGAAATCGGTCACGTCGAAGACTTTATCATCGACGACGAAACGTGGGCGATTCGGTATCTGGTCGTGGATACGCGAAACTGGTGGGTCGGCAAACACGTCCTGGTGTCGCCGAAATGGATTGAACGAGTCAGTTGGGATGAGTCGAAGGTGTTCGTCAACCTGTCACGCGACATCATCAAGAGTTCGCCGGAATACACGTCAGAATCGCTCAGTCGCGAATACGAAGCCGCACTGCACCGGCATTACAAACGGCCGGGGTATTGGGACGATGACCGGGTGGACGCAGGCCGGTGACACCGCGTAGAACGGCGCGAAGTAGGCATTGCTGAAAGGAATACGACATGCAGATTCAAGTTAGCACCGACCACAACATTAGAGGCAACGAGCACCTCACCGAACTCGTTCGCTCAGCGGTAGAGGCGTCGCTCGGACACTTTGGCGAGGAGATCACGCGTGTTGAGGTCCACATCGGCGACGAGAATGGGGACAAATCCCACGGCGACGATAAGAAGTGTGTCGTCGAGGCCCGCCCAGCGGGCATGCAACCTGTTGCGGTAACGCATCTGGCGGCCACGGTTGAGGATGCCGTCGATGGGGCACTCGAACGACTGGCACGACTCCTCGGCGGCAGGTTCGAGCGCCTTCACGATCCAAAGGGGCGGGTGCCGCTTGGAGAAGATACTGCGGTCTGAAAGGCAGCGCCCGCAATACCCAGGACGTCTGTGCCGCAGCGCCAGGAAACGGCACGCCCGTGATCGCCATCCCCTCAGCGGAACGGCCGCCAGACCCTGGGAGAACCGCTATGACACAAGTGGCCCCGGTGATCTTCTTGCTGGACGTGGACGACACCCTGCTCGACGGTGATCGGCTGGTCGCGGACTGGACAAGCCATCTGAGCCGGACTCTCGGACCCTTCCTCGCGCAACAGTACTGGGCGATTTTTGACACGCTGCGTCTGAAACATACTTATGTCGATTACCTGGACGCGCTGCAGCATTTCCGGCTGCGCAACCCCCTCGATCAGCAGTGCCTTGGGGCCGCCGCGTTTCTGCTCGACTATCCCTTCACCAATCTCCTGTTTCCCGGAGCGTTGGATCTGATCGCCAGGCTGCGCGTCTGGGGGCCGACGATCATCGTGTCCGACGGTGACGCGGTCTTTCAACCGCGAAGATCGAGCGATCCGGTCTGTTTCGGGCGGTTGACGGCCGCGTGCTGATCTACATCCATAAAGAGGAGACGCTGGCGGACGTTGAGAAACGGTATCCGGCACGGCATTACGTCCTGGTCGATGACAAGCTGCACATCCTCACGGCCGTCAAAAAGGTGTGGCGCGAGCGCGTGACCACGGTTTTTCCGCGGCAGGGTCACTACGCGCACGACCCCGCAATGCTGGCCGAATGCCCGCCCGCGGACATCACGGTCGAGCACATCGCCGACCTGCTCGCTTACGACATGCCATTGCTCCTCGCTGCTGGAGCACACGATTGCTGAAGTCATGAGCCGCTACTGTTCCGCGAGACGGAGAAGAGATGAGGCTTATGCTGCCAATTCCGCCAAATGCTCAGTATTCTGCTGTCGGCAATATTCCCCGTTGCTATCGCCCAGGTATCGTCCTAACGTCGATTACGGTAACTAGATAAAGGGCAGCCCGGCGAATGTCGGGAGGCTCGTTGAAGAGTAAGCCGACGTATTCGATCGAACGCATTGGCGTGCTCGACGACGTCGGCTTCTGTGCTGTTGTACCCGAACGGTGTCTGGCAAGCAGATGTACCATTGTCATGGGAGCTAAATGAGCGCTGACAAGCATAGCGTTGAGAGCGAAGGAGCCAAGCCACGGGACCACGCACACCCGCGCCACCACTTTTGGAGGAACGCGCATCGAGATTGGCGTGTCGGGATCGTGGTGGTGCTGATGCTCGGCCTTATCCTCGTCTACGTGATGACGGACAACTTGTCCCTTAGGCCGGGCAAACGTGCGCTTCAACCAACACCCGAAGCGACTCTGCCTTAAGCGAGTTCACCCACTGGAGCAGACCATGACCATCGATCCACTCAAACCTGTCTTTCAATCACAACGCGATTCAGGCGGACCACTCAACGCAAGCGGGCCGCTGGCGCCCGATCTGCTTCGCAAGATCGACGCCTATTGGCGAGAGGCCAATTATCTGTCAGCCGGGCAGATTTATCTGTACGACAATCCGCTCCTGAAGCGGCCGCTGGCGCTGACCGATGTGAAACACATGCTGCTGGGACACTGGGGCACAACCCCTGGTCAAAACTTCATCTACGTACACCTTAACCGAGTCATCAAAAAGTACGACCTGGCCATGATCCATGTCTCCGGCCCCGGGCATGGTGGCCCGGCCGTGGTGGGCAACACGTATCTCGAAGGCACCTACAGCGAGATCTATCCGAACATCAGTCAGGACGAGTCCGGACTGCAAAAGCTGTTCAAGCAGTTTTCGTTTCCGGGTGGAATCCCGAGCCACGCTTCGCCGGAATGTCCGGGCTCAATTCATGAGGGCGGCGAACTGGGCTATTCGCTCAGTCACTCTTTCGGAGCGGTGTTCGATAACCCTGATCTCGTGGTCGCATGTTGCGTGGGCGATGGCGAGGCGGAGACCGGACCGCTGGCGACTTCCTGGCAATCTAACAAGTTCCTCGATCCGGTCACCGACGGCGCAGTGTTGCCGATCCTGCACCTCAACGGCTACAAGATCGCCAACCCAACCGTCCTGGCGCGCATTGAACCAGAGGAACTGGACCAGTTCCTCCGCGGCAACGGCTGGACACCCTACTATGTCGAGGGACATGAGCCAGCGCTGATGCACCAGGCCATGGCGACGACGCTGGATCAGGTGGTGGAGGAGATTCAACGCATCCAACACGAAGCCCGTGTCAACGGCAACACCATGCGCCCGCGCTGGCCCATGATCGTCCTCAAATCCCCCAAAGGCTGGACGGGGCCGAAGTGGGTGGACGGCGTTCAGATCGAAGGCACGTTCCGCGCACATCAAGTGCCAGTTGCGGTGGATGCTGCGCATCTAGTGTACTGCGTCGCACTGATGCCAACTTAAAATCGGGGTGGCATGGCCAGATCGGTACTCCGAGATGGCCATGATGTCCGCCCCTTGCTCATTCCGGAGTACCGGCCTGAGCATGCCACCCATGTTGATGGACTTCGG
>JBBQTU010000014.1:0-31710 GCA_038213005.1 Tepidisphaerales bacterium
CAGGGCAGTTCAAACTGCTCAAATTGCTCACGGTGGGCATGTTCGAGGAAGTCGGGATCAACTTCATAGCCAATGCCAATGCCGGGGGCGGGCTCCGGCATCGGCCGAACTGGCGGGGCAGGCTGGGGCGGGGCGCGCATGGGTGGGTCGTGCCACAGGCCGCAATGCTCCAGGATTTTGCGGATGACATCGTCCTGCCGGGCTTCAATAAACGCGATGATCTTCATCGTCGCGCCGCACTTTGGGCATACAAGCGGGTCGGTATTGTAGATGCGTTTGATGAGCATGGCCCAGCGCCGTTTGTTGACTGGCGCGGAGGGAACAATGGCCGGCTGGATGCCTGATTGCAGATCGGAGGTTTCAGATTTCGGAGCGGTGGCGGCCTGCTTGGCTGTCATCCCACGGGCTTTGTTGGAATAGCAGCCGTAGTAGCGAATGAGGTGCTCGCCTTTGTTGGGGATGTGCTGGGTGAGTTCGGCCAGGAAGTCCAGAGGCTCAAAAACCTGGAAGTTGCGGGAGACGCCGCCGAAGAGGTCTTCGCTGACGGGCTGGGGGTAGTGATGGCAGTGATCCTTGTCGGCTTTGTAGAGCACCTTGCCCTCGGGCGTGATCCGCAGGAGTCGGGCGAGACTGAAGGGGCTGCGGGCCATGTATTGGGCGAGGCGCTCGATGCCGGCGCGGTCGCCGGCGTGCAGGCGGACGGAGCGATCCACATTGAAGCCGCTGTGCCGCCAGCAGCGCATCTGCTCGACGAGCGAGGGTTCGATCCTGCCTTCATCCAGCAGCAGGCGGAAGACTTTGTGTTCCCATAGCCGCAGGAAGGGCGTGTCGGTGAGATTGACGGGCAGGGGCAGGAATTGGCCGTCGGGAGTGAAGGCGCCGTCGGTGATCAGGCCGTGGAGGTGGGGGTGGAAGTGGATAAGGGTGCCGAATGTCTGGATGGCGATGACGCCGCCGGGGATGGCGTCGGGGCCGAGGAGGGATTGGTAGACTTCCAGGACGGTTTCCCATGCCAACGGCGGCAGGCGATGAAGCAGGCAGCGGTGGAAGCGGAAGAAGATACGGAGGCGTTTGGGGATGGTCCAGACGAACTGGCGATGGGGAATGGGTCGGCAGACATCTTCGGCCACATGCAGGCCGAAGAGTAGCGTGCGCTTCTGGGCGCAACTTGGGCAGATGCAGCGCTGTTTGCAGGAGAAGGCGACGAAGAATTCGTGTCGGCAGTCCGGGCAGCGGACGCGGGCGAAGCCATGGCGCAGGTCGCCGCACTTGAGGAACTTGTTGACGGCTTGGTCAATAACCGGCCGCCAGAAGCCGAACTGGCGGGCATAACGATCTGCATAGACGGTTCGGAAGTCGTCGTAGTGTTCGTGGAAAAGGCGATGGAAGTCGGATTCAAGGGGTTGACGGGGGCGGTAGGCGGTGGCCGGAGTGCTGAGGAGGCGGACCATGGCGGGCCTCGAATGTTGAGATTGGCCGCCTCCGTGCGAAGTGGTTAATTAGAGTGTTGTTATGGTTGATGATAATGCGAACTAATGGGTATGCAAGCGCCGGAAGACAGGACGCGATTCAACAGTCTGCATCCCTTGGCCTCATTCTCACGGCACAATCTTCGTCGCCAGGCCGCTCCACGGGCCTTGGCCGGCCGCGCCAATCGCCGCCACGCGGAACCAGACGCGCTGGCCGCTGGTCAAACCGTTCACCGTCGCGGTGCTCTTGGTGATCACCCGGCCGCTCGCCCAGGGGCCGGTGCCGCTGGGGGTGGAGAGATCGACGCTGTAACTCTTGTTACGTTTCGCCATAGCCTCTTCTCCCTGTGCAAGTCATTATCAGAACTGTGTGGGATGAGTCACACATTAGATGGTCCGAGTCAAGGGGCAGGAGGCGGGCGTGCCCGTCTTTCTTTGCACAGGAATAAGGAAGCGGCTTCGCCGGCGGGAGTTGCTACACCCGGTCCGCCCAGGCGAGATGCTGCGCAGGCGGCTGTGCCACGGTGTGTCCAAAGAAATATGGGCACACCTCAGGAGGCAGGGCAATCGCGAGTAGTGGAAGTCGGAGGTCTTCGCACCGCGACTACAAAGTCGCCGCTACGTAGAAGCGACTTTGTAGTCGCTTTTCAGCCATACAACCAGACCACGAACGCCACTCGCGATTGCCTTGGGGCAGGAGGCAGTCCCAGCGCGGCCGCTCCGTCTTGCTCATTACCGCATCCACCCGATCCATCCAATTCGCAGGGCGGGACATCCGCCCGAAAAACGGCACATGCCTCAGATTGGCCTTGACCCGTCCATCTTCCTATCTTATACTTACAACCATTAGCCCTGGCGCCCAGCGTGCGCGCCGACCGTGGTGCTCTTTGAAAAGTGAATATCCGGCCATTAATCGCCGACAATCGCGCCAGCCAGGTCCGGTATCAGATGCCAGATAGCATACCTTACAGGTGCGATTATCCTCTCAATTAACAATTACCAATCAACAGCTTCTTTTCTCGCCTAATGACTAGTGACTGATCGCTAATGACTTATGACTGGTGACTAATGACGAAGGAAACTTGATCATCTGCCCCCATGAATCGCACGTAAGTCTTTATCAGCACTGCTCTCCCGACCCCCTCCCCCCACCCCTGGTAAACGTGCGCATCTTGCCCCTCCGAGCGCACGTAAGTCTGTCGAAAATCGGGGAGGGAGAAAGGGCGATGGCCGACAAGCGAGGTCAGGTTGGGCGATGATGGCGGTGGAGGATTGTTCCATGCGGCACTGAACGGAGGTTCAGGGAGCGGGACGGGTTGTGCGGGAGTCGGGGATGAGATCGGCGGCGGCCGGTTCGCGGCGGGAGGCATCTTCCCAGGCGCTCAGCCAGGCGTAGGCGATCTGGCGGGTGGCCATCGCCTGGAGTTGGGCCTTGGCTTCCATGACGGTCATCTCCCGCCGGCCGAATGCGGCTCGGAAGTGGTAGAAGCGGTCGGTGCGCAGGGTCTGCGCCTGCGAGTCATAAGCGCGGGCGGCGGCCTGGCCGATCAGGGGGAGGGCATCATAGCTGTGGAGGAGCCCCTGGACGGACATTTCCCAGACGTCGCGAGACTTGAAGGGGAGGCCATCCGAGGCGACTTGTTTTCTCGCCGACAGGAGGGCTTCCCAATATTCCTTACGGAGGGCGGGGAAGTCATTGGCGGGGTCATCACAGATGCGGCCTTCAAACTCGGCCTGCACATCGGGGATGCTCCGCTGGTCGCGGAAGTACCAAGCGAGGCGATAGTCGACGGTTGCATGCTGCGGCTGCCAGGAGTCGGCGAGATAGTGGGCGACATAGCCCGCCCAGCGGGTGGCGTGCTCGTCGCGGGGCGTGCGGCCGGGCTTGTCCACGAGGCGGCGGGCGACGATCGCATCGACCAGTCGGTCGTAGCACTGCTGGGCGCGGAATGGGAGCATGCCGGAATCGGCATATCTCAGGTCGTGCATCTCACGAGGGATCTCGCGAAACGCCGGCTTGCCCGAAAGGTCGGGGGCAAACGTGCGGTGGGCGGGGCTGGCGCTAAAGGTTTCCAGATCGAGGTAATGCAGGGCGCGTTCGCTGACGCCGAAAGGTTCGACGATTTCGAGCCTGCCCTGATCGCTGGCAGCGACGAGATCGGGGACGACAGACCAGTGAGCCAGGCCGCTGAGCCCCGCGCCAAGGGGGCCGACACGGTCGTTGAGATACGCCTGCTGGAGTCGGGCTTCGTCCCAGTGCTCCCCCGCCGCCTCTTCGAGCCAGAAGCGCATGGCCGGGGGCGTGGCGGGATCTTTGAGCAGGTCGATGGCGGCCAGCCGGGTCAGCGTGGCATATTCCTTGGGGCTCCATGCGAAACTGGTCTGGGCCAGCGCGAGGATCACGAGGACGACCAGGGGGCGAAGGCTTCGCATTGGGTTTCCTATGTTCGCATGATCTCGAGCACAGACTCGTACAGGGCATCGTTGGTGGCGATGGCGTCTTTGCCCCAGATGGTAGGCTCTCCCTGCCAGGTGCAGAAATGCCCGCCGGCTTCGCGGAGGATGGGGAGGAAGGGGGCGCAATCCCAGGGCGCCATGGCCGGATCGACCATGATCTCGGCGCGGCCGGTGGCGACCAGGACATAGCCGTAGCAGTCGCCCCAGGTGCGCTGCATCAGCGTCTTGGCGGTGAGTGTGTCAAAGGCGCTGGAGCGTTTGCGGGCCGAGCGGACATCGGTGCACATGACGGCGGCACCGGCGAGATCGCTCACCTGCGAAACCCTGGCGGCCCGGCCATTCCAGAGGCATCCCAGGCCGGTGGCGGCGGAGACCATCTCGTCCAGCGCAGGCATGTAGACCACGCCGACGGCCGGCTGGCCTTTGACTTCGACGCCGATGAGCGTGCCATAGAACGGCACGCCGCGGATGAAGGTCTTGGTGCCGTCGATGGGGTCGATGATCCACTTGTAGTCGGGGTCGCCCTTGTCCTCGCCCCATTCCTCGCCGAAAAGGGAATGGGTGGGGTAGACCTGGCGGATGCGCTGGCGGATGACCTTCTCGGTCTCGCGATCGGCGAGGGTGACGGGGGTCTGGTCGGCCTTCAGCTCGACATCGATGCCGGAATTGAAGTAGGCGAGGCTGCGCCGCCCGCCCAGGTAGGCGGCTTCGATGGCCACGTTGCGGAGATCCTGTAGAGAGGGTGCGTTCATGATGGTGTTGAGAATACCCGATGGTTGGAAGGTGGCAACGGGGAAGGCGCGGGTTGGTTCTCGCCAGAAATCGGGGTTTGGGGTAGAACTATCGTATCAATATGGAGCCACTGGGACTCATTGCCGGGGAAGGGATCTTTCCGCTGATGGTGGCGCGGGGGGCGCGCGCGGCCGGGCGGAGGGTGGTTTGCGTGGGGCTGTCCGGGAACGCGTGGCCGGAGTTGAAGGTCGAGACGGACTATTTCCAGGCGGCGGGGATTCTGCGGCTGAACAAGTGGATTCGAATTCTGCGGTCACAGGGATGCACCGAAGCGATCATGGTCGGTCGCGTTCAGAAGACCCTGATGTATGATCGCTGGCGCTATTTTCGGTATATTCCGGACTGGCGGATGCTGAGCTTGTGGTTCGGCACGCTGCGCCACGACAAACGGCCCAGGGCGGTATTGGATGCCCTGACCCGGGAACTGGCATCTGCAGGGATTACACTGGTGGACTCGACACAATACTGCAAAGACCAGATGTGCACGGCCGGCGTGCTGACGCAGCGTCAGCCAACCGAGGCGCAATGGATCGACATCCGCTTTGGGTGGGAACTCTGCCACACCATCAGCCGCCTGGATATCGGGCAGTGCATTGGGGTCATCAATCGGGACGTGATCGCTGTGGAAGCGATCGAAGGCACCAACGCGATGATCGAGCGCGCCGGCACGCTGTGCAAGAGCGGCGGCTGGACGCTGATCAAGGTCGCCAATGGCCCGGGGGACATGCGGCTGGATGTGCCGGCGATCGGCACCACAACGATCGAGCGGCTGCACGAGGCGCGCGGCGGGTGCCTGGTGCTGGAGGCGGGGAAGACCATCATGCTGGAGAAGACCAAGGTGCTGGAGTTAGCCGACCGCTACAAGATTGCGGTCATCGGGTACGAAAGCCCGGCGGGTAACGCGACGGCGAAATGACCACCTCGCGCAACCGCGGCGCGCAACACGCCGCTTGGGGCGTGAACAATTCCGCAGGGACCCGGCTCTTTTAGAGAACTCCCGGCGCGGCAGAGCCGCAACCAGCATCCAAACTCACCACGACGCGACGACGCAACGACGAGTCCCGAGCATTCGTCGTTACCGTCGTTGCGTCGTCGCGTCGTGGTAAGAATCTTCTCGGCCTGAAGAGTCGGATAGCCTCCCCTGCGTAACAGACAGGCGGAACGACAGGGCGTGACAGGCAAGAGGGGGCGCACGGTCGCGGGTCACGGGGTAATTTGGTACACTGGCTGGCGGTCGCAGTGACAGGAGGTGCCGTGTCAGAGTTTATTGGGGACACCCACGATTTCGTCGATTGCCGGGGTAAAGTCATCCGCCCGGCGCCATGCCGCAACTGCGCGCACAACCTCATGGGCCTGAACCAGTCCGGCCGATGCCCCAAATGCAACGCTCCGATTGCCGTGTCCGTGTGCGGCGACTATCTGCGCTTCGCTCATCCGCACTGGCTCCATGACGTGGCCTCCGGGATCATGCTGATCCTCTGGGGCATGCTGATCACCTTTGTTCTGGCGATCGTGGCGGGATTTGTGTTTGCCAGGGACCCGGCGATGAGGCAGTTTCTGGCCATGGCGGGTTCGGCCTTGGGGCTGTGCGGCGCATGGATGATGACCCGGCCCGACCCCAGTGGCATTGGCGAAACGAAGAATCTCAACGCGAGGCAACTGGTGCGAGCCGCGGTGATCGCGAGTCTCGTCGGAGCGGTCATCCAGTTTGTCCTGACGCTGCCTGGGATCCCGCGGGGCAGCCTGGGCGAACTGGCGGTGGTGGCGGCCGTCTGCGGGCTGGCGACCATCGTCGGGGAGTTTGCCAAGCTGCAATACCTGCAACGACTCGCCGCCCGCCTGCCGGAGGAAACGCTGGTCTGGCGGGCCGCGGGGCTGAAGTGGGCTCTGGCGATCACGTATGGGGTGCTGATCGCGGCGGCCGCGGTGGCGGCGGCGGCGGTGTTCTCCCTCGACTTTTCCGGGGGACCGAGATCCAGCAACATCGGAAGCGCCTTTGGGGTCGCCGCGGCGATGAGTTGCCTGGTGCTGCCTGCGGGCATTGCGCTGCTGGTGATCTCCATCATGACGATCAGCCTGCTCTATCGCACCGCGCAGACGATCCGGGCGCAGATACCGCTGGCGAAAGAAGCTTGGCGACGCAGCGTGCAGACGGGGCAGATTGCTATTCCCTCAGGGACGTCGATCTCGCTGACGCCGCCGTCAGCGGTGCCCGTGGATGGGTTGATAGAGGATGACGAACCGTTCGTGTCCCCGCTACCTGCGGCATGGAGCGGGACGGTGGCGGAATCGGGGCCGGTGGTGCCACTGAAAGTTGCGCACCTGGCGGGTGAGTCGGCCGAGCCGCCCGCGCCGGAAGCGAGCAGCGAGCAAGGGGACAAACGCGCCGATGGGCGGGCCAGTTGAGGATTATACGGACTCGAACGGAAGCGGGCGCGTTCGCGGAAGTGGTAGTGCGCGGCGGGGCGTGCCCGTTTTTCCGGGCCCGCGATTTCTTAGCCCCAACGGGGCGGCATTCTTGAGGCCAGGGTAAGCGTACTCGCGCAGCCCTGGGTAAGAACCATTCACACCGAATGAGCCCTGAAAGGGCGACACAGCTTTCAGCACCCTATTCGCTCCGACCACTCGCTGACGCGCAACTTGCACTTGCCCGGAAACCCAGCCCCATTGAGCAGCAGCGCACTCGTGGCGCGGCACGCCTCGGCCGCAGCAATGCCGTCTCGCGGCAGCGAGTCCTCGTTCCGCTGCTGCTCAATGGGGCGGCCAATCGCCACGCACGCGGTCTGCCCGGAAAAACGGGCACGCCCGCGCGGCGTCCCCGCCCGCACAGGACCCTCCCACGCATCCCGCGCAGACCACGGCCAGTGCGCCGGCTGCGCCCGCTACTGGTGAAATCCGTATGACGCACCCGGCAGCGCGAGGGGTTGGCCCACCGGGGGACTGACGTCCCCCGCTCGCGGGGCCGAGGTCGGGGTCGGGGTTGAGGTCACTCTCTGGTGGGGGGCATATCGGCGACAAGCATCTCCATGGCGTCCCAGATGCGCGAGATGTCGTTGCCCAGGATCACCAGATTGCGGCGATGGCCCTGGACGTCGCGAGCGTATCCCTGCAGCACCGCTTCGCGCTTGAAACCAAGCTTCTCGCAGATGCAGAGCACGCCCACCTGGTCCTCCAACACGCGCGCGGTCATTATGTCCAGGCCAATGTTCTCAGCGATGTGCAGGATCTCGCGCACCAGGGCCAAGCCAAGACCCTTGCGCTGCTGGTCGCGGGCCACGGCAAAACGCAACTGCCCCACGTGCGACATCCAGCCCTGCTGGGTTCGGATCAGCCAGGCGTGGCCGATAATCCGGCCGGCGGCCTCGGCGACGATCGGGTAGCGCGTCTTGAAATCAGTTCGCTGGATGAATCGCCTGATCCACTCCGGCGTGGCGACGTCATCGTCCAGATATTGGCGGTCTTCTTCGGGCAGGGCGCAGTAAAAATCGAGTAGCGCCTTGGCATCGGTCGTTTCCTGAAGCCGGATGGTGACGGCCATCCCGTCGCGAAGCGTATGCTGGCAGGGAAGTCCTTGGGATTTCATCGCGTTGCCCCTTCCTGCAGTATTCCTGACCCTTTTCCCTTGCGGGCCTCGACACCCTGCTCGTAACCGCGGGCCATAGCCTGCATGTTGAGGTCCTCGGTCCCGCGCGGGACCGAATCGAGCACGGCCTTCTCCACGGCCTCGCGTGAAATCAGGCCGGTTGCACCGGCGAAGAAGCCGACCATGACGATGTTCAGCACCAGCTTGCGGCCGAGTTCCTCAGCGTAGCGGGTGGCGGTGATGCCATACAACTGGATCCCCTCGGGCAGCTTGGCGCCGGGGGTCACCAGATCGCTCTCATAGAGCAGGATGCCGCCGGGCTTGAGCGAGCCGGCGAACTGGTCGTACGCGTCGGGCGACATCGTCACCAGGACATCGGGCCGGGTGACGTAGGGATAGGTCACGGGCTGGTCGTCGATGGTTACCTGCGCGCTGCAGGCGCTGCCGCGGGCCTCAGGCCCGAACGACTGGATCATGGTGGCGTGCCGGCCGTCAAAGAGGGCCGCCGCCTTGCCGATGATCGTCGCACACAGGATGACGCCTTGTCCGCCCAGGCCGCTCACGCGAATTTCAGTCTTGGCCATTGGTGGCCCCCTTCTGCCCATACGTCTGGTATTTGTCGCCGAAGAATCCCTTGAGGTGGTCGTTCATCGAATCCAGCCAGGTGGGCCGCTCACGATCGACAAACTTGCCAACGGCAATATCGCCCTGGAAGGTCAGGCCGACCTCCTTGGTGTCCGCGCCGTTGCGGACGGTGCTCTTCTCTTTGAAGTACTTCACCTGGGCGGCGCCATCGCCAAGCTTGTTGCGACGGGTATAAAGCGTCGGACAGGGGGCGAGCATTTCGACGAAGGTGAAACCCTTCTTGTTCATGGCCTCGCCCATGGCCCTGGCGAGCTGCTTCACGTGGTAGACCGTCCAGCGGGCGACGTAGACGGCGCCGCAGGCGTCGGCGAGGAAGGGCAGATTGAACGACTGCTCGAAGTTGCCGTAGGGCATGGTCGACTGCGAGGCGCCCAGCGGCGTGGTGGGGGCAACCTGCCCGCCGGTCATGCCGTAGGTGGCGTTGTTCACGCAGAAGACTTTCAGGTCCATGTTGCGGCGAGCGGCGTGGAGGAAATGGTTGCCGCCGATGGCAAACAGATCGCCGTCGCCGGAGTAGACGGCGACGGTCAGGTCCGGGTTGCCGAGCTTGAGGCCCGTGGCGAACGGGATGGCCCGCCCGTGAGTGGTGTGGAACGAATCCAGGTTCATATAGCCGGCGACACGCCCGGTGCATCCGATGCCCGAGACGATCGCCACCTTGCCCAGATCCAGTTTGCTGGCCATCAGCGCCCGGGCAAACGCGTTGACGGTGGTGCCGATGCCGCAGCCGGGGCACCAGATGTGCGGGATGCGGTCGCGGCGCAGCAGACCCAAAGCAGGATTCTCGAGCTGGATGTCATCGAGCTCGCAGAGTTCCTCTATTTTTTCGGCCGTTGCCAACACTGAAGTGTCACTCATCGGGCAGCCTCCATGATCTTGGCGAGGATTGTTTCGGGGTTATGCACGGTGCCGCCGGTATGCGGGATGCTGATGACCTGGGCGTCGCCACTAGCCGCGAGTTGCACCTCGCGGACCATCTGTCCGAGGTTGAGTTCGGGCACGACGAACGACTTCACCCGCTGAGCGAGTTGGGCGATGAGCTTTGAGGGGAACGGCCAGGCGATCAGGAGCCGCAGGTGCCCCACCTTCACGCCACGTTTTCGCGCCTCGGCGATGGCCGGCACTACCACACGCGAGGTGATGCCATAGGAAACCACCACGACCTGGGCGTCATCAACGCCGTCGCAGACGACGTCAACCAGCTTGTCGCGGTTGACCTTGAGTATCTTGTCGGTCAGGCGTGTTATCAGTTTCTCCTGCGCGGCGGCATTGAGCGCGGGATAGCCGCGATCGTCATGGGTCAGCCCCGTGACATGCACGTTATAGCCGTCGCCGGCCTTGACCATTTCCGGCACCAGGTCGGCGCCGGTTTCATACATCTTGTAGTCGGCGGGCTTTTTGCTGGTGAAACGGCGCGGCACCACTTCGATCTGGTCGGCCGGCGGGATGATGACGCGCTCGATCATGTGCCCGACCACTTCATCCATCATGACGAAGACCGGGACGCGGAATTGTTCGGCGAGGTTGAATGCCTTGATGGTGAGATCGAAGCACTCCTGGGGCGAGTTGGGGCACAGCGCGATGGGCTCGTAATCGCCGTGGGAGCCCCATTTCACCTGCATCATGTCGCCTTGGGCGGGGAGGGTGGGCAGCCCGGTGGAGGGACCGGCACGCTGCACGTCGATGATGACCAGCGGTGTCTCCGTGATCGCGGCGTAGCCGATGTGTTCCATCATCAGCGAAAAGCCGGGACCGGAGGTGACGGTCATGACCTTCTTGCCCGCCCAGGCGGCGCCCTGGATGGCGATGGAGGCCGCCAGTTCATCTTCCATCTGCATGAACAGGCCACCGACCAGCGGGATGCGCTGCGAGAATCGCTCCACGATTTCGGTTGAGGGGGTAATGGGATAGCCTGCCACAAAGCGGCATCCGGCCGCGATCGCGCCTTCGCAGGCGGCGTGGTCACCGTCGATAAAATGGGCGCCCGTCAGGACGCCAGTCGGATCAGCCTTCACTATTCCTCCTCAGGTAGCCATTTTGGTAACAGGGGTTTGGGCGGCTTTCGCGGCCGACAGGCCCGCCAGGGCTGCACGCTTTCGGGTCTCAACGTCCTTGAGCTTCACCCCGAAGATCGCGAAGTCGGGGCAATAACTTCCGCACATGTCACAGCCGGAGCAATCCTCTGGCCGGGCAAGCACGGGGTAGTGATACCCCTTCTTGTTGAACTCGCGGGAAAACTCCAGGGCGTGGCTGGGGCAGAAGTCCAGACAATAGGAGCAGCCCTTGCACACCTCGGGTCGGACAAACACAGTTGAGGTCGCGTTCTTGATGGGATCAGTGGACATAAATCGCATTCTCCGACGGGCATTTTAGAAACCGCGGGCCAGTACGCGAGCAAAATCTACTCGAAAATTCGCAGAATGTTTGTGCCAGGATTCACAATGCCGACTTGATCTGCATCAAGGTGAACTCCAGCCTCGCGGGCGCATAATAGCAGGATGTCTGCTGCCGTGCCTAATGCGAAGATCTTGGGGGACCTGAAAGTCCTGGCCCGATTCATTGTGGTCTACTGCCAGGGCAATCATGCGGCCGACGCCCGGTCGCCGGTCAAGATGCACACGCATGATGTGGAGGCGATCGCCGGGCATCCGCTGAGCCTCTGCCCGGAATGCACTCACCTGCTGATGCACGCATGGGTGAAGCGCGGCCGCTGCCCCATGGAGCCCAAGCCAGCGTGCAAGCATTGCCCCAACCACTGCTACGCCCCAGAGTATCGCCAGCAGATCCGCAAGGTCATGGCGTATTCCGGCCGAAAGCTCGTTCTCCGCGGGCGGCTGGACTACCTGCTGCATCTGTGGTTGTGAAGTCGTAAGCGAAGCATAAAAAGTAAACCCGCGCCTCGCGGATGACTGATCAACCTGAGAGTGGAGCGCTGTTTCGGCAGCGCCCTCTTCTTTGCTTACGCCCGGAGCGCGCAAAAAAAAGCCCGGTATCGCGGAGGTAACGATACCGGGCTTACAGGAGGTCACTCTCTCTTCTATAACATTCATCCACCAGCCTAAAGAAAGTTGCACCGCAATCGCGATTTTCTCTGGCCGGCCGGGTAGAGAGCCGCGGACGATCGGCTGAGCCTGCTCCACTAACCCGCTCTACGACAGGGCTTTATGTGGGCTTTATCGTGACAATCATGCCTCTTCCAGCAGTCCTCGCAAATAGCTGACCGTCTCGGCAATGTCGCGGCGCTGCTCCTCGCCGGATGTCTCGCGCTCAATGATGTACTCGCCCTTAAAGCCGAGCTCGGCCAGACGCCGGACCAATTCAGGAAACCCCACGCGGCCGGCGCCGACCTTGACCTCCCGCCCGAGTTGCATCGGGTCGGTTGGATAGAGCCCGTCCTTGGCGTGGACGTTGCGGACATAGGTGCCAAAGACGTCCAGGGCATCAACCGGGTTGCCCTTTCCATAAAGGATCAGGTTGGCGGGGTCGAGATTGATGCCAAGATTCCCGGTGCCAACAGCCTGGATCAGGCGCAGCATTGTTACCGGCGTCTCCTGGCCGGTCTCAAACCAGAACTCAACGCCCAGTGCCTTGCAGTGCAGCGCGATGTCGCGGACTGCGGCGACGACCTCGCCAAAGCACGGATCGGAGGCGTTTTCGGGAATGAACCCCAGGTGGGTGATGATCGCCGGGACGCCGAGCCGGTGCGCAAAGTCCGCCGCCTGCTTGAGGGTTGTCACACGATCGGCGCGGTACTGGCGCGGAACGATTCCCAGCGTGTCAGGTCCCTGAGCGAAATCCCAGACCGCCGGCCCCGGCCAGCCGGCCCACAACGCCGTCACGTGCATTCCCAGCCGCTGGTAATCCGCGACGATGCGCTGAGCTGCTTCCTCGGTCCAGTGTGCGGGATTCCAGGAATTTAACTGGCAGCAGGTGAGCCCGAAGTCGGCCACCTCCTGAAAGCTCGATCCCTCTGTCCGAAGACCCGCGATGATGCCAACCTGATTAGCCATGCGAACCACCTTCCGTATATTCAGACTGTCTACCCTAGCCATGCCGCACGCCACACACGCGTGACTGGCGCGGGCAACTACGCTAATACCCGCCCCGTATATGTGCAACCACTCGCCGCCCTTGCACGCGGGCTTTGCGACGGCACAATACGCGCCGATGGAAGAGGCCTGGGCCGAGTTGTCGATCTCCGTTCTGCCGTCGGGGCACGTGATGCTCACCGAGGGCGGGCAGCGCTTGGCCGCGCCGGTCGCCGCGCGGGTCGCCAAGGCCTTCGCCGCCGGCGCGCCCGAGGGCCTCGTGCAACTCGCCACGACCGAATTACAGAGCGCCCTGCCGGCCGAACTGGCCTATCTCCGCGACTTTGCCCGCGGCTATCTCACGCAGTTGTGCCATGCCTCGCCGGCTGAGGCAGGCGACCTGCCGCCGCTGCCACCGCCCGCTCAGGAGGAACTCACCTTCATCGCGATGCGTTGCCCCCCGCTGCCGGGCGCGGAATACCTTAATGCATCGGTCCTGGCCGAGTGGTGGGTGACGCTGGATGCCCACGTGCGCGAGCTGGCCGGGCGAAATCCCGGGGGAATTGCCGAGTTCCTGGCCCAGCGCAGTCCACTGTGGCGCACGGTGGGGCGGGTAACATTCCATCTGGCCGAGAACAAACGCGACCCGGATCGTCCGTTTGCCTTCATGGCGACCTACACCAGTCGCCTGTCTGCCGCCGGCCGGCCGCAACATCTGCCTCTGGCCCGAGCGCTTCAGGAATATGCCGGTGCCGGCAACCGCGAGGGCTTACTCAAACTGCTCGTGCCGGTCGATCAGGCTTCGCAGCGTAGTGCGTTTGTGAAGTCGCTCGTGGAGACGGGGACGCTCTATCGACCCACGGCGTGGTCGGCCGCCGACGCGTTCCGATTCCTGCGGGACGTGCCCGCCATGGAGGAAGCCGGGCTGGTCGTTCGCGTCCCGGACCTGTGGAAAGCTCGCCGTCCTTCTCGTCCCATGGTCTCGGCCACCATCGGTGAAAAGCGGAAGTCGGCCATCGGGCTCGAAGCGCTTGTGGACTTTGACCTGAGTGTCACGATCGATGGTCAGGCGCTCTCGCCGCAGGAGATCGAAGAGATTCTTTCGCAGCAGACGGGCCTTGTGCGCATCCGTGATCAATGGGTGGAACTGGACCGCGACAAGCTGCAGGCGGCGCTGGAGCACTGGAAGGCCGTGCAGCGGGAAGCCGCGCAGAACGGAATCAGCTTCCAGGACGCTCTGCGCCTCCTCAGTGGGGCACAGGTCCAGAATCCCGACACGACAGCGCAGGTTGATCCCCAGTGGGTGGGACTGTCGGCCGGGCAGTGGCTTGGCGATGTCCTCAAGGGGCTGCGAAATCCGCAGCAGACGGAGGATGCCCAGCATCCCGCTCTGAACGCGCAGCTTCGTCCATACCAGAAGGCCGGCGTCAACTGGCTGCGGTTTATCTCGGAAATTGGCCTGGGCGCCTGCCTGGCCGACGACATGGGCCTGGGCAAGACGATTCAGGTGATCACGCTGCTCCTGCACCTCAAAGATAAATCGCCCCACGGCACGCCGTGCAGCCTGCTGGTGGTGCCTGCTTCGCTCATCGGCAACTGGACGAGCGAACTGGCGAGGTTCGCGCCCAGCCTGCGGGCGCTGGTGCTGCACTCCTCCGGCCTGACCCCAGAGCAACAGGCGAAACTCGCCGCAAATCCCGCCGAAACGCTCACCGACGCCGATCTGGTCATCACGACCTACGGCATGTTGATGCGGACGCCATGGCTCACGGACATCCGCTGGCGTCTGGCGATTCTGGACGAAGCCCAGGCGATCAAGAACGGCTCGACCCGGCAGGCCCGGGCGGCCACCAGGCTCCAGTCCGTCGCCCGCATCGCGATGACCGGCACGCCGGTGGAAAATCGCCTGGGCGACCTGTGGTCGCTGTTCAACTTTCTCAACCCCGGCCTGCTGGGCAATGCCAAGACGTTCGCCAATTACACTAAGGGGCTGACCTCAGGCGAGCGGCCGGATTTCCGCCCGCTGCGGCTGCTGATCAAGCCTTACATTCTCCGCCGGCTCAAGACCGACAAGACCATTATCTCGGACCTGCCCGACAAGACCGAACTGAAGGCGTGGTGTGGTCTGGCGAAGGCCCAGGCGAAGCTCTATCAGCAGACCCTCGTGGACCTGGAGAGCCAATTGCAGATCGCCACCGGTATCCAGCGCCGCGGGATGATCCTGGCCACGCTGCTGCGCCTCAAACAGATCTGCAACCATCCATCGCAGTGGACCGGCGACGGCGAGTATGCCGAGGCGAACAGCGGCAAATTCGCCCGCCTGCGCGAGCTTTGTGAGGAACTCGCCCAGCGCCAGCAGAAGGTGCTGATTTTCACGCAATTCCGCGAGGTCACCGAGCCGCTGGCCGAGTACCTGCAGGGCATCTTCGGCCGGCCGGGCCTGGTGCTTCATGGCGGGACGGATATTCCGCAGCGCAAGAAACTGGTCGACGAGTTCCAGCGTGAGGATGGCCCGCCGTTTTTCGTCCTTTCCATCAAGGCCGGCGGAACAGGACTGAACCTGACGGCCGCCTCCACGGTCATCCACTTTGACCGCTGGTGGAACCCGGCCGTGGAAAACCAGGCAACCGATCGCGCGTTCCGCATCGGACAAAAGAGCAATGTGCTGGTCCACAAGTTCGTCTGCCGTGGCACAGTCGAGGAAAAGATCGACGCCCTGATCGAAGAGAAAACGGGCCTCTCGCGGGAAGTGCTCGAAGGCGGCGGCGAGAGACTCCTGACCGAGATGAACGACCGCGACCTGATGCAGTTCCTCTCGCTGGACCTGCAGAAGGCGATGGAGAACTGACGGACCCTCTCGCATCCGCAAGACCCTGGCACCTCAACGCCTTACACAGCCTCCGCCCGAAACAGGCGCGTTGGCGAAAGTAGTAGTGCGTGGCGTCCCCGCCCGCACAGGACTATCCCACGCATCCCCCGCATATCACGGCCACTCCGTCGGGTGCACCCCTTCATGGTGGAATCCGTACCATTCCCAAGACGGAGTTAGAAACGATCTCCTCCCCCCTGGGGGAGGCTGGGAGGGGGTTGGCCTTTTTGAACCGGACGGTTATTGATGCGCCGGTCCTATCACTGTCGCTGGCGCGATCGGGACTTTGCGAACCCCTGCAGCTTTGGTAATCTCCCCCCAGTGGCAGCATCGGGATGGCAACGGCGCTCTGTATGAGGTGAAAGCATGTTTTATGGGTTTCGGCCTTACGTATCGGTGGGTGAGCGGCGGCGGACAGCCAAAGAATACACCAAGAAGCTTGAGAAGAAGGGGCAGAAGATCAGCCCCGTCGAACTCACCAGCAAGAAGATCGCCACCAGTTTCTGGGGCAAGTCGTGGTGCGAGAACCTGGAGGCGTACAGCGATTTTGAAAACCGCTTGCCGCGGGGACGCACCTATGTGCGCAACGGCTCGGTGATCGACCTCCAGATTCAGCCTGGCAAGGTCCAGGCCATGGTCAGCGGCTCAGAGATCTACGAGATCGAGATCGACTTCAAACCACTCGCCAAAGCGCGTTGGCAAGCCATCAAGCAGCAGTGTGCAGGGCAGATCGCCTCGGTCGTCGAACTGCTCCAGGGCAAACTCTCCGACGCGGTGATGCGCATCCTCACCGACCGCGACACCGGTCTGTTTCCGGCTCCCAATGAGATCAAGCTGGACTGCTCTTGTCCCGACTGGGCTGACATGTGCAAGCACGTGGCAGCCGTGCTCTATGGCGTCGGCAGCCGCCTCGATCGCGAGCCCCAGTTGTTCTTCACCTTGCGACAGGTCGACCAGGCCGAGTTGATCGAGGCCGTCGGCAGGCAGGTCCTCGCCGCTCCCGTCGGTGACGCCGCCACGGCTATCGCTGAGGAGAATCTCGCCGACGTCTTCGGCATCGATGTCGAGTCGGATATCCCCGTGCCGGCCGGCAGCGCAACCGTCACTCCACCCGCTGCGACCCGCAAGTCAACCAAGGCTCCCCCGTCTGCGAAGTCTGCGAGGTCCGCAAAGCCTGCCAAGGCAAAAGCGAAGGCGAAGGCTCCCTCGCAGCCCAAGATCAGGACCGCAAAAAGCGTCAATTCCAAACCGGCCGCGAAGGTCCCGGCAGCGGCATCGCCGGCTCGGCCCGCCAAGGCCGTCGCAGCGCAGCGGCGGAAACCGCGTCAGGCGATTCGGCAAGTCATGCCAACCTGATCGGCCGTCGCCAATGGTATCTACACAACTCGACCACGCCGCATTCAGTGCGCGGCGTCCTCGCCCGCACTCTTCGGCCACCGCCAAGTGCCTGTTTCTCGGCAAATTCGACGATTTCGGACCCCGGCAAATCAGATTGTCTGGTCGGACCTGTGCGGGCGACGACGCCGCGCACTACGTGGCCGACTTGTGGATACCATCGGCCGTCGCGATGGGCTGCGGCGCCTTGTGACGCGCCGCCCATCGCGACCGACTGAACGAGGCGTACAGAAAAACACCCGCCGCCAGCACCACCGCCCAGGAGACACCCGGATTGAACTGCTCTAAAAGATGGCGAACATCCCTGTTGAACAGCGCATCGACCTCTGGGCCATTTCGGATCCAGTTGCACTTCATCATCGACAAGCCCGCCTGCTCAACCGTCAGCGCCGAGAACATCAGCACCAGCAGCCACATCCCCAGGCTTCGCCCCAGGCAGATGGCCCCGACCCCGGAGATGAACACGGGATAACGCGGGCTGATCTGGGCCGGAATGGTATAGAACAGCACCCACGGTAGGACCAGCGCCACCAGCAGGTTGCGATCGCGCCGTCGCCATTGCCTCGCGATCGCCGCCGACGCCGCAACCAGACCAATCACGAAGATCGCGAATAGCAACTGCTTGATGCTGATCGGCAGCGCCTTGGCCGGCCAGCCCGCGACCGATGACTGGCGGATGAGCACCGCCGTTTCGTTGATGTCGGTCCAACCGAAGTAACTCTGAAGAATGGCGGCCAGATTGTTGGTGGTATCAAAGGCCATCACCGGGAACCGCTCAGCCCCATAGAGAAAGCCGATCTTCCACCACGCCGAACTGCTGCCAAAGACCCCGACGCAGGCAAAGAGGCAGACCGCAACCGTCAGCGCCAGCAGATAGCGTTTGAAGCTCCATCGACAAAACCAGAAGGCGGCCACCAACGCAGCCGCGGGAATCGCGACGGCAGCGGTCCCCACTCCCGCCCGTTTCGCCGGCCAGCCCAGGATGGCCAGAGCCGCGGCGGCCGGAATCAGAAACCAGGCCCAGTGAAGCTTCCCGCGCAGCGTCGTGCGCAGGCCCACCAGAGCCAAGACCGCCGCCGACCCCACCACCCACGCCACCGCCGGTGAGTTCACCACCCGCCCCGGCAGATTCGCATCTGGACGCAACGTCAACAGCCACCCGCTGGCGACCAGTGCAAACGCCAGTGCGAAGCCCGCCACCCATCGCAACGCCCGCGTCGGCCGGCCGGCAAAGAGCGGCCACAGCACAAACACTGCGACCACGAAGAGCTGCTGCCCCTGCAACATCGCGCCGATGCCCATCACCAGCCCTGCGATAAACCACCGGTCGCGCAGGCACAGATACACCGTCCAGAGGTAGTAGGGCACCGCCCACATATTGGGGCTCGGCCAGCCGTGCCCGATGATCAGCATGCCCGGATCAAACCACAACGCCAGGAACGCCAGCACAGCCGGGACCATCCCCACGCCCGCCCTGAGCGCCGCGATCTCAGCCTCCCCCGGCGGCGGCAGATCCGCCCGGGCCGACTCGCCCAGCCAATAACGCACGATCAGGAGCGCCGCCAGAGCGCCCAGCCACGCCAGGATCGTATTGTGCCACATCAGGAAGGCGTTGAACTCAAAGTCGGCCTGCCACGCGCCGGCCTCGGGGTGTGTCCAGCGCATCCACGCCACCCAGGCCGTGAAGGTCGCCAGCCGCAGCGGTGGATAGTCCAGCTTCTGCTCTAGCGGCGGATCGTCGCGGAGCTGATTCTCGTAGATGTTGAGGTAACCTTGCTCCAGGACGCTGATACCGAAGTTGTAGTTCCGGCGGATGTCGGGCCGAAACCGCCCCGCCTGCGTCGCCTCAAATGCCCACTGACGACAGCTCACCCCCGCCAGCGTCGCGATGGCGAGCACCAATACGACGATGCTCCATCCCGCAATCCGCCACCCTCGGCCGGCGGCGCAAGACGATGCGGGATTGCTCTCACCGGTTGTCATGTATTGCTATGGTCATACAGACTTCGTTGCCAGTCAATGCCCGGCCTCGACAGCGGGGCGCAGGACACCTCCGGCGAAGGATCTCTGGAGTGCGGTAAGCTCCTTACCGCTTTACCGAGGCGAGCTTCTCGCCGGGAGGGCCGTGCAGCAGAGCAGGACATGCATTACCACCAACTGCGTCCTACAAGGCGCCGATGTATTCCTGCCGCCGACAAGGTCGGCTCGTCAAAGCTGCGAGAAGCTCGCAGCACTCCAAATCGCCTTAAGTATCCTGCACCCAGGCCCTGGCCAGTGGGCCGGCCGCCTCGGCCGCCCATCTGGTTGCCCGCGGATCACGCGTCACGACGCAGACGGAGCAACGAAGCACCCTCGTGCGGGCTTGGGGTGCCCAAATGCCAATCGACGCGCTGAGCCCGCAGACCTATCGCTGCCAGTGCTGATTGGACCACACCATGGCCTCGGCCGCCTTCTGGTGTTCCACTTGAGCGAGCATGCGCGGGGCGTCTTCGATGTAAGCGTAGTTGGGAATCGGATCGCTTCCGCCGCCGTACATCTGCACCTCGTCGCTGACCGCATTGGCGAACCAGCTCGGGCGGCCCGTGCCCGGTGACATCGCGTGAAGCTGGCTTGGCAATACGCCCAGCATCTCCAACTGCCGGATGGCGTCGCCCTGCAGGTCGCGGCCGGGCCTGATCCGCAGCTTCGGAAAGTTCATTATCCGCAACTGAATCGACCGCGCGCTGCGGCCGGCGCGTCGCCGCGGCAGGTTGGGAATCGCCCCCATCTGTGATGGCGAGCTTCCCGCTGGCACGAGCGACGCCAGCACGGGTCCCGTTGACCTGACTGCGGAGACCACGAGCAACTGCCCCGACGCGGAACGGGCCATGCCGCGCGAACGATTCAACGCATAGATCCCCGCAACCCCCAGCCCGATGACGATTCCGCCCCCAAGTGGGATCAGCCACTGGGCCATGCGGCCCGCATCATCCGGCGCTGCCAGCGCCGGGGTCACCGGCAATCCGCGCGGCGGCTCCGCGACCGGGGCCGCCAGCCCAACGGGCTTCTCAAACTCCCTCACCCTGACTTTCATCGCCTGCTCTTCGATTTCCCTTTGCCGAGCCAGCCGGGCAGCCGTGCGGCTGGGGCTTCCCCACGCGCCGCCGCCGCCGCCGCCGTACAGCATCTCCCCCACTTCGGAAGTACGTGGACTCACCTGGGTCCCGGCCGGCTTCTTCGCCGGCTGCCCGTCGGCCGCGACGCAGTAACTGGCCAATGCCAGAACCAGCCCGGCCGCCAGCGCCACGCCGTCTCTCGCCATCCCCATGTCAGTCCGGCGCTTCTGCATCCCAAACCACTCCAATCACCACAAGATTCTGCACAAACGGCCATTCCCTCGGGCGTAGTGTGCGGCTGCCCTTGGACCATGTCAAGGCAAAACCCGAGGTGCGCGCCCGGCAAAGCAGCCGGCGCGCCCGCCACGTGACAGCTTGTTGCGATTGCGTAATACACGTCGCCGACTGAGGCGGACTCAGCAGTCCGGCCCCGGCCAGCCCACCCCAACCCCCGCTCTCCCGATTGATCCCCCGGCGATATCCAGTGTCGTCCCCTTCGGCATCCCCGATCTTCGGCCTTGGCTCGCTGATCGCGTGGCGCAAGACCGCCGTGGGTGACCCGGAGCGGTGGTTCCCAGTTGAGCCGCAGACTTCCCGGCCGCTGGGGGGCTGAGCGGATCAACGATCTCTGGGACGTTCTCCCTTCCCTTTGCCAGGCCCCGCCGGCCATGTCGGCATCGGAGAATGGCGATCGGTGCCCCGGCACGCATCCGGCGGGTCTCAAGGCTCTCGATCCAGGCAAAGGGATCGGTGCGTTTCGACGCGGCCTGAAGCCTTTGGCCAGTCCGCCACACCGCATGGTGACACAGAATGCATCTCATGCTCCAGCGAACGCATCGACAGCCGGGGCGGCGATGTCTCGCCGCCCCGGTGTTCTGATCAAAAGTCCAACATCAGCCATCGGCGACTAGACACGCCGCGGGCGGAACAACGCAATCGCGGCCAGACCCAGGAACCCGATTGACGCAGGTTCAGGGACGCTTATGAGGACATTGTCAATCGTTCCCGCCCAGACCTCGCCGTTGGCGCCAGTGTAGCCGTGCCCGGTTGCGCCGATCCAAAGGGGGGAGGTTCCGATGAAGCTGCCCCCAGTGTAGGTATCAAAGGATGTGCTGGCACCGTCTGCGAAGAGACGAATCGTGTCGGCAACTCGAGAGCTATCGTAGTCGATCACCACGCGATGCTGCGCACCATCGAACAGGCTGGCGGCGGTTGGGTTATTAGTGACGTGGTAGCCCCAACCCGCCAGGTTCACGCAGAGCTGGTCGGACCCCGGCATCTTGCCGACGTACAGAATCTGGTTCACGTCAAACGGTGCAGTGCTCGAACCAAGCAGCGGTTGCCATGTACCAGCATCAGCCGCGTGGTTGGTCGTATTGTAGGAGAACGTAATATCGATCGTCAGTGCGTTGCCGCCCAGCATCGACGTGGGAAACGTCGTTTCCACGCGGTTCTCAGTGCCTGGGGCGAACACAAGGTTGCCGACGCCCCACACTGGAAGCGAGGTGCCCTTGAGCGTCCCGTTATAGCCGTTGCCTGACGAATCCGCGGCCACGGTTCCGGAACCCTCGTTCAGATTCCACGCTGCGAGATCCGCAGCCTGGACGCTTGACGCCAACAGGCCTGTGACGGCGAGCGCCGCCAAACCTAACACGCAAGTTCGAGAGCTCATTAAGAGCCTCCTATAAAAAGAGAAACCAAACAATTGGACCCGCTGCAGATTCTGCACACGCGTGTCCGCAATGACTCGTTTCAGCGCGCCGAGCCAACTCTGCGTGGATTCTGTCTCCATCCACCATTCGGGGGGAAGTGATCGTTTCCCGAATCTAGTCTCCTCGGCCTCCGCCTCGAATTCAAAGTTTCCAAAGATCAACCAAAGCTCATCAACGGTATGTTACACCACAGATGGGTTCACTCAAAGAAAAAAACAAAAAGCGACTACGAAGTGTGGATAAGCAACAATGATTGGCGTAAGAAACAAAAATTGGCCTGGGTGCGTTTCTGTTATAAAATGATGAAACCAGAAAGGGGGCATCCTAGCTTAATGACAGCGGCGCATGTGCGCCGCTGGCGCGAGCATCGAGGCAATACCGGCCAGGGGCATCTCTATCAGGGGCGGTTCAAGAGCGTCATGATTGAAGAGGACCACCACTTTCTGACCGTTATGCGTTACGTAGAGGCCAATCCCCTGCGGGCCGGGATGGCTCAGCAGGCAAAGTCCTGGCATTGGTCCAGTCTGGGCGGGGCGCCCGGGAGCGACCCGACCAGGCTGCAACTGGCGAACTGGCCGGTCGACAAACCCGCAGACTGGCCCCAGCGTGCCAACGAGTCGTGGGAAGACAAGTTATTGGAGCAACTACGAGTGAGTGTTGCCCGCGACCGCCCGTACGGCGATGACAGGTGGACGGCCCGCGTGGCGAAACGCCATGGCTTGGAATCGACCTTGCGCGACCCTTGGCGACCGAGCAAGTCGCAGAAAGTGGAGCGATGACCCGTGATAACCTAGGATGTCCCCGTTTTGAGTTCAGTTTGCCAATCAACACAGGGTAACGCTCTATGCGGCTCGAATCGGCGAAACGGTTTCTGGTTACACGACGGGGTGAAGCGTCGAATCCTATCTGAAGGACGGGGAACCGAACAACCAAGACGCAAGCGATCCTGCGGTGGCGAAGGCGGAAGGGCGACGATAAAATCGGTACTGGATAGGACAGGTGAAACATGACGCTGCAAACCGTTGAACTGGTCGGGAAACGATTCGTGATTGTGCCGGAAAAGGAGTTTCGCCGGCTGCAAGAGCGGGCCGAGGAAATCTCTGTACAAGACAAAGGCGACATCGCCGAAGCCAAGCGACGGACGCGGGAGCGGTCCGTGCCGTTGGAAGCCGTGCGCAAGCGACTGGGGCTGTGAGCATAAGCTACCGAGTCAGATTCAAGGCCAGCGCCGACAAGGCGCTGGATACGCTGCCCAAAGCAGTTCAGGCCCGCATGGTGGAGAAGGCCGTAGCCTCGGGCGAGAATCCGCGCCCGGTCGGAAGCGTGAAACTGGCGGGGGACAGCGGGCTATGGCGTATTCGCGTGGGAGACTACCGCATCGCATATTTGATTGACGATGAACGGCGCACGGTGGATATCCGCATCGTGGCACACCGTCGCGAGGTCTATCGGTGGCTATGACGGACGGGGAAGAGGGGGCAACGTCAACCCAAATCAGTACTCCAATTACCACAAGATTCTGCACAAACGGCCATTCCCTCGGGCGTAGTGTGCGGCTGCCCTTGGACCATGTCAAGGCAAAACCCGAGGTGCGCGCCCGGCAAAGCAGCCGGCGCGCCCGCCACGTGACAGCTTGTTGCGATTGCCTAATACACGTCGCCGACTGAGGTGGACTCAGCAGGCCCGCCCCGGCCAGCCCACCCCAACCCCCGCTCTCCCAATTGATCCCCCTGCCATTTCCCAAGCATGGCCACAATCGCACTTGTCCTATCGCCTGGTGTCTCGAAATCAGTAATTGTCTTCTTCCACTGCGTGGCACTCACCGCCCCATCCGAACGAGATAGCACCTCAAAGACGTGCTCCACGTGGCGCACGTCTCCGACGTGCGAGGGGCACACCCCAGACTTCCCCTGCCGCAAGCCCTCGCTCAGCCAACCCACGCGCAAACCCCCACCTGAGCATCACCCGCTGCGCATCTTCTGTTACTGCGTGATGAGCAATCACTGGCACTTTGTGGTGTGGCCGAAGAAGGACGGCGACCTGACCGCCTTCTTCCTGACGCCCAAAGAGCGTGGCGTGCCCAGAAGTCCGGGCAAGTGCCGCCGGTGCCCTCACCGGCAGGCCTCGGCCCATGCCCAAGACCGCCAGCGCCGTAGCGCCCCATCGGTTGCGAATACCCTCCCCGGATTCCTGAGAACGCCCAAAGAGCGTGGCGCTGGCGATTGAGCCTTGAGCGGAGCCGCCCGTTCGGCGACGATGCCTGGACAACGAAACTGGTGAGCCAACTGGGACTCGAACACACAATCCGCCAGGAAAGCCGTCCGAAACTGGAGAAGAGCGATGTGGAATCAAAGAACTCGCTGAGTTCCTGTATTACTCATTGGCGGCGTGAGGATGTCCTTACCGGCGATCCGGTGCGGCAGCGTTGCCGAACGCCGTCCCGCATTCAGGGCAGCGCTCGACGCTGGCGCGCAGGTCGTAGCCGCAAACGTCACAGTATCTCACACCGTTCCCGGCCGCCGCCAATTCGGCGCGATGCCGTGGCCGCAGGAACAGCAGCACGATCGCAGGACCGAATGCAAAGACCATGACGCACAGGCCCGCCACAATCCCCAGCATCGTCCCCAGCCCCACCAGACAGCCCGGCCGGCGCGAAACGACAATGTGGGCCGGAACGCACACAAGCACTTCCAGAAGGCTACCCACCAGCAGCCATCGTACCATGCCCACCAGCGTTGTGTGGCGCGGATACAGCCTATACCGCTGCCAGAAGATGACGCCCCAGACCAGCCAGTTCAGAACCGCCGCGCCCAGTATCGTCCAAGGTATCCAATCGCCGTCCCATGCGGCCCTGCGAAGTAGAGGCTCGATCAGTTCCTCCATCGCCACCAGCAGGCCGAGCCCCAGCAGGCCAAACATGAACGAAGCCACCACGATGGGGAAGACCAGCCGTCGCTTCCGCATCGGCTGACACAGGCGGATCGTCCCGGCGCCAAAGATGAACATACACTGTGCGGCAATCCCACACCCCAGCAACACCAGCAGCAGCAGCGCAAACACACCGTCGCTGCTGCCGCTGGTCGCCGCCAGCGCCAGCAGAGCACCTAGGACCGCGACATACAGCCCGCCAAAGACCCAGCGCAATACGCGCAGGTCAGTCTTGAGATACCGCCGGATTCGCTGCAGTCGGTCCATGCCTCACATGATCGGGCGCGGACGACCCAACCGCAATAGGCAAGAAGGAGAAGCGAACCGGGACGCCGGCGGTTTTCCGCCGCTACCCGACCCTTTGTCCCGCCCCCTCGCACAGCGCATCCCTCCCAGCGGCGGAGCTCCGGGGTAAGGGAATCGTCCCAGAGAGCCTGGGGTGAGAGACCGTGGCCCCTTCTAAAATCCGAAAATAGACTTGAACAACCACCACACTCAAGCGTATACTACTCCTGAAGCCTGCAGTTCCGAGCGATAGCGGCTTTCGGACGAGTGATAGGCCCGTCCGGGTGCTCTTTGACAAGTGGATAACCGCATCTTCCAGGTCCGATTAAGCTCACCCAATTTCATGCCTAACCGATAGGAGTTGAGGCTCCCCCTCTTCACGCTTCATGTATCACGTCTTCGTTTCGACCTTCGGATTTCGAACCTCCGCCTTCGGCGGCGAGACACCCCGAGACGAAATGAGGCACTTTCGCAGCGCTCAGACCGCCCGTGCTCTGCGTCCTCGGCCTGTTACGTTCTGCGCTCTACGTTTTCGAACTCCGCTCTCCTAAAGAAACTTGCGCGCCTGACCCCCTCATCCGCACGTAACTCCTTATCCCACAAGGCCCCGCGCTACCCCCTCCCCCCCCTCGCTAAAGCCTGCGCACCTGACCCCTCCCGGGCGTGCCCAGAAATCCGGGCAAGTGTCGCCGGGGCCCTCACCGGCGGGTCTGGGCCCATTGCCAGGACCGCCAGCGCCGGGACGCGCCATCGGTTGCGAATATCGTCGCCCGGGTTTCTAGGCACGCCGCTCCTCACTGTCGCTTGTGGAGCCATGGGATTTTTGAGCGGAGCCTAGTACAATACCGATCCATGATTCATCGCATTGACGTACACACCGCCCCCGGCGCGTTCGATTCCCATGGCCACGCAGTCGCCCACACGCTGGCCGAGTTTGGCGTTGCCGTCGGCAACATCCAGTCCAGCCGCATCTTCCTGCTCGATACCGATGCCTCGTCGGCCCAGGTCCGCCGCATCGCCGACCAACTCCTGGCCGACCCCCTGGTCGAAAAGGCCCAGCTCGTCGCCGCCGAACCCGATGACCAGGGCGCCAGCCGCATCGAAATCCACCTCAAGCCCGGCGTCATGGACCCCGTCGCCACCTCCACCGAGATGGCGATCAAGGATATGGACATCCCCGTGCGCGAAGTCCGCACCGGCCGGGCCTATCTGGTCGATGGCAAGGTCGATCGCAAGCAGCTCGAAAAAATCGCCACCCGCATCCTGGCCAATCCCGTGATCGAGTCTGTCCACCTGCGGGCGATGATCCCCCAGCAGTTCACCCATGGGCAGGCATCGCAGCAGACCGTCGTGCAGGTCCCGATCCTGGCCCTGAATGATGAGCAGCTCAAGGCCTTCAGCCGCGAGAAGCATCTCTTTCTCTCCCTGCCGGAGATGAAGGGCCTGCAGGATTACTTCCGCAAGCAGAACCGCGAGCCCACCGACATCGAACTGGAAACCATCGCCCAGACCTGGAGCGAGCACTGCGTCCACAAGACCCTCAAGAGCAACGTAGAGATCGAGGTGCAGGATGAAACCGGCAAGACCATCGGCTCCCGCAGCTACGACAACCTGATCAAAGAAACGATCTTCAAGAGCACGCAGGAGCTGATGGCGGCCGACAAGACCGGCTTCTGCCTCTCCGTCTTCAAAGACAACGCCGGCGTCATCGTCTTTGATGACACCGACGCCGTCTGCTTCAAGGTCGAGACCCACAATCACCCCAGCGCCATCGAGCCCTACGGCGGCTCGGCCACCGGCTCCGGCGGCGTGATCCGCGACATCCTCGGCACCGGCCTGGCCGCCAAGCCGATTGCCAACACCGACGTCTTCTGCGTTGCCTATCCCGACGACTGGGAAGCCGCTGAGATCGCCGCCAAGGGCGAACGCTCGCCGCTGCTGAACCCTCGCAAGAAACTCCCCCACGGCGTGATTCACCCGCGCCGCATCCTCCAGCAGGTGGTCGCCGGCGTCCGCGACTACGGCAACCGCATGGGCATTCCGACGCTTAACGGCGGGGTCTACTTCGACGACCGCTACCTGGGCAACCCGCTGGTCTTCTGCGGCTGCGTGGGCCTCATCCCGCGCAACAAGATCGAGAAGCAGTCGCTCGCCGGCGATGCCATCGTCGTCATGGGCGGCCGCACCGGCCGCGATGGCATCCACGGGGCAACCTTCTCCTCCGCCGAGCTCACCGACACCCACGCCGATGAGTTCAGCCATGCCGTGCAGATCGGCAACGCCATCACCGAGAAGAAGGTGACGGACGTGATCCTCCAGGCCCGCGACCGCGGCCTCTTCACCGCCACCACCGACTGCGGTGCCGGCGGGCTTTCATCCGCCGTCGGCGAGATGGGCGAGAAGATCGGTGCTGTGGTCCAACTGGACAAGGTGCCTCTGAAATACGCCGGCCTGCGCTATCCGGAAATCTGGATCAGCGAGGCCCAGGAACGCATGGTCATGTCGGTCCCGCAGGCGAACGTCGCCGAGCTTCTCAAGCTGGCCGCCAGCGAGAACGTCGAGGCCACCGTCATCGGCGTCTTCGGCGCCCCGGATCGCCAGCTCATCCTGAAATACGGCGAGACCGAAGTCGGCCGCCTCGGCATGGCGCTACTGCACGATGGCATCCCGATGCCCACGCGCAAAGCCATCGTCGTGGAGAAGTCGACCGAAGCCCGCAAGGCCGCCCGTCAGGGCCTGTCGACCGACAACTGGCGGCCCTTCGCCGCCGCCAGCACGCCGCGGCAGAAGCTGCTCGCCGCCCTGGCCCATCCCAACATCGCCAGCAAGCACTGGATCATTCGCCAGTACGACCACGAAGTGCAGGGCGGTAGCGTCATCAAGCCGCTAATCGGCCCGCACCAGACCGGCCCGTCCGATGCGGCAGTCATCCGTCCCAAACTGGACGGCTATAAGGGCGTCGCGATTTCGTGCGGCATGGCCCCGCACATTGAAGACCCTTACGAGATGGCCATCGCCGCCATCGACGAAGCCATCCGCAACAGCGTCGCCGTCGGCGCGGACCCAGCCCGGATGGCGATCCTGGACAACTTCTGCCTGCCCAGCGTCGACACCGAACAGTCGATGGGCCAGCTCGTCCGCATCTGCGAAGCCTGCTATGACGCCGCCAAGGCGTACGGCATCCCTTTCGTCAGCGGCAAGGACTCGCTGCACAACCAGTTCACCAATCAGGAGACCAGGCAGGTCCTGCGAATCCCCAACACGCTGCTGATCAGCGCCATCTCGATCGTCGAGGATGTGCGCAAGTGCGTGACCATGGACGCCAAGGCCCATCGCAATCCCGTGGCGCTGATCGCCGCCCGCAACGGCCGCGACCTGACCTATCTCGCCCAGACCCATCGTCTGGTCGCCCAGGCCATCCGCAACGGGCAGGTCATCTCCTGCCACGACGTCAGCGACGGTGGAATGCTCACTGCAGCCGCCGAGATGTGCATCGCCTCGGGCCTTGGCGTGACGATCAGCGAAGACGCCTTCGACTACCAGTCGGCCTTCGCCGAAAAGCCGGGACAATATCTCGTCGAGCTCTCCGACCCGATGCAGATGGAGTCGCTGCGGAAACTCCTGGACAGTACGGCCGACATCGTCAACCTCGGCGTCTTCCAGCACCTCCCGCGCCTCAGCGTCATCCGCAAGGGCCGGGTCGTCTGGGACGTCCCCGTGGAAGACCTCACCACCGCCTGGCGCGGCACGCTGGACTGGTAGGACTAAACTCCGGCTCTCTCTTACTCAGGATCATTATGGCCCAGATCAATGCACCGCGCGGAACCGCCGACATCCTCCCGGCCGAAAGCTGGAAGTGGCAAGCCGTCGAGCGCATCGCTCACGACGTCGCTCGCCTCTACCACTTTTCTGAGATACGCACCCCGGTTTACGAGCACACCGATCTCTTTCACCGTGGCGTTGGCGAGACCACCGACATCGTCCAGAAGGAAACCTTCACCTTCACGCCGCGAGAGGGAAGCGAGTCGATCACCCTCCGCCCCGAAGGAACGGCCGGCGTCGTTCGGGCTGCCATCGAGAATAGCCTGATCGCCCAGGAGGGTTCGCGAGCCAAGGTGTATTACCTCGGCCCGAACTTCCGCTATGAGCGCCCGCAAAAGGGCCGCCTCCGCATCCACCACCAGTTCGGCGTCGAAGCCTTCGGCATCGCCAGTCCCGAGCAGGATGTTGAGTGCATTCTTCTGCAAATGGACTTCTACAGCCGCTGCGGCGTGAAGGACCTCTCGCTCCGCGTGAACAGCCTCGGCGACCGCCCCAGCAAGGAAAAGTACCGGGATGTCCTGGTGGCGTTTCTATCTCCCAAGAAGGACCAGCTCAGCGAAGACTCCCAGCGTCGGCTCACCGAGAACCCGCTGCGCATCCTGGACAGCAAGGACCCTCGCGACATCGCCGCCTGCCAGGGTGCTCCATCGGCCGCGGATTCTCTCACCGACCGCAGCCGGGCCCACTTTGAGCGCGTCCAGAAACTGTTGACCGACGCCGCCGTCCCCTTCACCGTGGACGGTACCCTGGTGCGCGGCTTCGACTATTACACCGACACCCTCTGGGAAGTCACCGCCGGCGGCCTTGGCGCCCAGAACGCCGTCGGCGGCGGGGGGCGATATGACAATCTGGTTGAGCAACTGGGCGGCCGGCCCACCCCCGGTGTCGGCTTCGGCAGCGGCCTTGAGCGCCTTCTGTTGGCATTGGATGCCCAGAAGGTTGTGCTGCCCGCGCCGGCCGGGCAATTGGTCTGGCTGGTCGCCATCGGCGAGGACGCCCGCGAACATAACTGGAAGCTGATGGCCGAACTGCGTGCCGCCGGCCTCATGGCCGACATGGATACCTCGCCCCGTTCGCCCAAGGCCCAGTTCAAAGTCGCCGACCGTGAGAAAGCCCGCTTCTGCGTGGTCGTCGGCGACTCGGAACTCGCCGCCGGACAGGTCAAACTCAAGGACATGACCACTGGCGAAGAAAAGTCCGTCGCCCGCAACGAACTGGCCGATGCGATCAAGGCAAGCTGGAACTCTGGCACTGACGCCAGGTAACTCTCAAGAGAAAGGAAGCAGCATGGCAACCAACGTCGAGAATCTGCAAGCCCTGGATGCACTCCCGGCCGTGGCGCGCCCGGCCTGCAACGCGCCCAAGGAAAAGTTCAAGCTCGTGAACTGATCCTGCAGGACATCCCTTGAGTGAGCGGGCCATTGGGCTTACCTTGTGCGGCTATGAGTCAGGATGCACCGGTTTTCTCCCCGGCCAACGTGCCGGCGAATCTGCGATTCGCCGTCGCGGCTGCTCGTTTCAACGACAAGCTTGTCGGTACCTTGCTGAGCGGCTGCCTGAAGCGGTTCGCCGAGCTGGGGGTGGGCGAGCACCGCCTTGAGGTGGTGCGCGTCCCGGGGGCATTTGAGTTGCCCGTGGCGGCCCAGGCGCTGGCGAGAACCGGGCGGTTTGCAGGTGTGATCTGCCTTGGGGCGGTCGTGCGAGGGGAGACCCCGCACTTTGAATATGTAGCCGGCGAAGCCGCTCGGGGGATTGCCCAGGTTTCGCGCCATGAGAATATTCCAGTGATTTTCGGCGTGCTGACTACCAATAATGAACAGCAGGCCTGGGATCGAGCCGGCGGAAAGCATGGCCACGCCGGTGAGCGTGCGGCGGAGGCGGCCATCGAAATGGCGTTGCTGATGCACAAGATCAAGGCCAGCGCGTAAAGAGTCTCTCTCACAGGATAAGGAACTGATACCGTTGTCAAAGATGCCGTTTAGAAGGCGTAAGACGCGAGAAATCGCGATGCAGATCCTCTTTGCGTGGGACAGCCACGGCGGAGAGGACATGGCGATGGCGACATCGTTGGCGGCCGCCGCCAGCGATGATATTGAAGCGCGCGATGCTGCCGTCGAGATCGCCAAGGCGACCTGGGACCAGCTCCCGACTCTGGATGCGTGGCTGGAGCGGCTGACGCCGAAATACTCACTGCGGCGGCAGCCAGGCGTGGATCGCAGCCTGCTGCGTCTGGCCGCCTGGGAACTCACCAGCCGTACGGCGCCGGCGAAGGTTGTGTTTGACGAAGCCATCGAAATGGCCAAGGAATTCTCCACGGCCGAGAGCGCCCGCCTCGTCAATGCGGTGCTGGATGCCATGTTCATCGAGCACAAGGCTCTGACCGATGAAGGCATCATACCCGGCACTGAGCCTGCGGCGGACGAGCCGCCTGCGCAGGCGGGCGGCCCGGCCGGGAAGGGCGAGTAGCGTCCATGGGCTTTTTCTCAAAGACGATTGATAAGCTCAAAGGCGCCCTGCGGAAGACCGCGCAGGTGCTCAATACGGACGTCCGCACTCTTTTTGTGCCTGGACGCCAGATTGATGAAGCCTTCCTCCAGGAAATCGAGCAGCGGTTCCTGCAGGCTGACATG
>JBBQTU010000015.1:0-31623 GCA_038213005.1 Tepidisphaerales bacterium
ACCATCCCGCAAGCGGTGACGATCAGCGACGCCACCAGCGGCGCGACGATTCGCTACACCACGGATGGGACGGAGCCAACCGCCACTTCGACGCTGTATACTGGGCCGATCAGCATTGCCTCGACAACGACGCTGAAGGCGAAGGGATTTAAGGCTGGCTTGGCGGACAGTTACACGATGGGTGGGCTGTACACGCTTCGCAGCGCCACGCCGACGTTCGGTCTGATTCCGACGACCTATGTGACATCGCAGCAGGTGTCGATCAGCTCGTCCAACGGCGGTGCCGCGATCCGCTACACCACGGATGGCACGGATCCCACCAGCACGTCGACTCTCTACACGGCTCCGATCACCATCACGGCGACGACAACGCTGAAGGCCAGGGCATTCGCCACCGGGTTGGAAAATAGCGACATTGCCACGGGCGTCTATACGATTTGCCCGACGCGAATCATTGACCCCAGCTTCGAGCAGGCAAGCAGTCAGTGGGTCTTCAGGGACGCTGGCCGGGTGAACTACACGAGCCACGTGGGTTCCTGGGGTGTGTCCGCCGGCAACAACGGCGCCAGCGTGACGCAGAAGATCGGCCTGCTGCCCAACACGACCTATGTGCTCAAAGCGTGGGGGAAGGCGGCATCCTCGGCCGGGGCGTACCTCTTCGCGCGGAACTTTGGCGGCGCCGGCGGGAACGTGGTCTCCGCGACGTTCAGCGATGGGAGCAACTACGCCCAGCAGACGTTGACGTTCACGACCGGAGGCCTGAACACCTCGGCGGACATCGGCTTCTTCAGCCAGGGGACCACGCCTTTTGTCGGCGGCACGGCTTTCATTGACGACTTCACCATCGAAGAAATTGTCCCGGCAGTCCCCGCGGCTCCCTCGGCCCTCTCTGCCACGGCGATATCCGCCAGCCAGATCAGACTCAACTGGGCCGACAACTCCAACAACGAGACTGGGTTCAAGATTGAGCGTACAACTGATTCCGGATTTAGCCAGGACGTGGTCAGCAACACTGTGTCGGCCAATGCGACCCGCTATACCGCCACTGGCTTGGCCCTCAACACGATCTACTACTTCCGTGTCGCCGCGACCGGCGCGCCCACGAGCAGCCCCTTCGCCACCGCCACGCAAGGAATGCTGCGCCTCGGCGATGCGAACATGGACGCTCAGATAGACCTGACCGACCTCACCATCCTCTCCACCAACTGGCAGGGCACCGGCAAGACCTTTGCCAATGGCGATTTCAACGGTGATAGCACAGTGGACTTGACGGACCTGACCATTCTGGCGAGCAACTGGCAAAGCGTGCTGCCGGCACCGGTCGCGGCGGAAGTGGTCGAAGGGGGCAGCGAGGCTGCGTCTGTGTCGCAGACTGTCGATGCTGTCCCGGCGGCTGGAGAAGCGGTGCTGGTCGATCCGACGCCCGCTGATGCGGTGCCGACGCAAACAACTTCACCGATGATGATCTCGCCTAAGGCAGCGGACGGCAGTGAGACGACCGCTGCGCCGTCGGTCGGGCGCGCTTCAATGGCTCCGCCGGCAGCGGCCGTGACAGTCCTCGTCGCGAGGGCTCAGGGAAATCCGCTGCGGGCGTCGGTGGCAAGGGCGCATCGCCCCCGCCGCTTGCCGGTGACGGCAGCCCCGCAGAGCACCGGAGTGTTCTCGAACCGACCCCTTTCGGTGGCCAGTCCGCTGGTGCAGTGGCCGACCACGAGCCGCGGCACCTGGACGCTGCTGGGAAGCGACCGGAAAATCCTGGATGCCTCCCACAGATCGGTCTTACTGCCCCCGATGGTCCAGCCAAACCTCATGCCTTCCGTCGTCGCATCCCCAGCACCATCACCCCAGCGGCGCTGGCTCCCACCGCAATAGCAGGCTCAGGCACGGACAGGATTGTCACCTGCTCGTTCGATGGCACCATAAAGGCGTTGATCTGATCCAGGTAGTAGGGGAGGAAACTGGATGCCGAGACCGTGACGGTTGACGATGCCGTCGCCACACCGAAGTGCGCTCCCAGCGGCGTGTATTGCCCATTCCAGATCATCCCCAGCGGCTTGCCGCTGTCGCCGCCGACCAGCCTTGTCTGGTCGGGATAGGGGTTTGCAGAGTCGTAGAAAAACCCGACGAGGCGGGTCAGGCTGGCGCCGCCGCCGAAGTCGCCGTCGTCGATGAAGCTGATCGTGCTCAGGCCAGCCTGGTTATTCTGGCCGTAGACGAATAGCTCCCTGCCGACATACCACGCTTCGGGCTGCACGATCAGAGGGTAATACGCCACGTCGTCGGCGGGGGTCAGGCCCTGATCGTCGGCGAGCTTGCCGATGCGCAGGTCTGAGCTCACAGCGCCGGTGAGCAGGACGCTGGAGGTCGCCACGGTCTTGGTCACGGTCTGGCCTGCCGTGTTCACAAATTTCAGCGAGCCGAGGTTTCCGGTGTGAGCTGCGGTGACGAAGTAGTGCGGCGAGATCATCACCGCGCCGGCATCCACCGCGATGCCGGAAAGGTCGTAGGGCGCGCCGAGGAAACTGGCGTTGCGCTGGGCAATATTGCCGCCGACAAACCGGTCGTTATGCGCCGCCGTGTAGCCGTCGATATAGAGGGCCATCGCGGGGGAGCAAGCACCGGCCAGTACGCACAAGGTCATTACCTTCGTCGATGCTTTCACTGCGTGTCCCTTCTCCTGTTGCGGACAAGATGCCGTCCGAATCCCAAATCCAGAAATCAGACGGCGGTTGAGTCAGATTTACCAGTCGATTGCGCTGGCGCACGGGACGCGACGGTCGACGACCCCGTCCAGCCCTCGCTCAGCCAATACCCGATGATGGCGGCCGACGGGCCGGCCGCGAGATAGTCCAGCGGAAGCGCCTGGGCCAGCGGCGCGAATCGGCCGGAGAGATCAGCGATCTCCAGGCTGGCCGGGTCCAGCCCATTGGCCAGAAATCCGATAATGCCCGCAAGTAACGGGGCGGGCCAGTAAATCGCGGAACCGGGCAGTGGGAACAGCATTCGCACGGCCATGGTGGAGAGCAGCGAGGCGACCACGACCGAGCCGATGGCCTGGCCCTTGGTGTCGCTGCGGCCCAGGATGTACATCAGCAGCAGGCACGCCACCGTCTGACAGAGAATGGAGGTCGCGACGATCGGCAGCGGGGAACTCTTCTCTCTGTGCTGCGGCTGGCGAAGGAACGCCGGAGCCGATGGGCTTCCCGTCACGAAGCGGAGGGCGAACCACAGGATACCGGCAAGCACTGCGTAGATTGCCATCTCCGTCGCCAGTTGGTGAAAGATGGCGGGCGACTGGGCCGCCTGATAGACCGATCTGATGGTGCCCCCGCGCAGGCTCAGGCCCAGCAGCCCGAGCAGGGCGGTGACGAACCCGGCCTCTTCGCGGATGCCGCCGGCGATGAGCTGCCCCACGATCGTGCCAAGAATCGCCAGCACGGCGATCACGCCCAGCGTCCATGCGGCCGAGGGTTGCTGGAAGAGGCTCATCTGAAACGACTCGTACCACGGCACCCCGGCCGCGCGCGAGCCAAACCACGTCATCGACATGCAACTGACGACGGCCAGCAGAAAGAGACCCCGCGAACGATAATACCGGCTGATATTCATGCCGTCCGTAACACTACCGCAAAGGCGAGGCTAGGGCTACTTCGCGCCCGGTCTACTTAGCGCCCGGCATCGCCGCCAGATAGGCGCCGCCCACGATCAGGCTCAGGCCGATCCAGTTGAACCACTCAAATCGCTCGTGCAGGATCACGACCGCCAGGATCACCGCAAGCGGCATGCTGAGTTTGTCGATCGGGGCGACCTTTGACACGGTGCCAAGCTGGATCGCCTTGAAATAAAACAGCCACGAGACCGCCCCGGCCACCCCCGAAAGGATGATCGAAACCAGCGGCCAGCCTGAAAGCTCACGGGTCTTGCCCCACAGCCCCATCGCCGAGACCACCGCCAGCAGGAACAGCGTCATCACGACGCTGCGCACGGCGGTCGCGAAGCTCGAATCCATCTTGTTCATCCCCAGCTTGCCGAAGATCCCGACAAACGCAGCCGCGCCGGCCGACAGCAGGGCGTAGATCAGCCATCGATAGTCGTTCATGGCGGACATTATCCGCATCCGCGAGATGGCGGCCAGTCCGCAGGCGAGCAAGGGGGCGTGCCCGAAGATGCGCTCTGGAGTGCGGCGAGCTTCTCGCCGCTCTTTTCTGTGCGAGCTTCTCGCACAGCACCGCGCGCACTGCCGAGTGAGTCGCCATCCCTCCCGGCGACCAGGTCGCCTCGACAAGAGCTGCGAGAAGCTCGCCGCACTCCAGAGGGTTCTGGCCGAGCTTGTCGTCAGTGTGATCAGGCCGAGTGCCGTTCTATTTTGCCGACAGCGTGCGGGTCAGCGAAATGCACCCGTCGATCAGGATGTACCACCCCAGCAGAAACGTCACGATGTACACCACTTTTGTGAACAGCTTGTCGCTCAGCCGCTTGTTCACCCAGAACCCGAAGATCGCCCCGGCCACCACCAGCGGCAGAAATTTCACCGTGAAGCCCAGTTCTGCGTGCTTAAATTGCCCGGCCGCCCAGTACACCGGCAGCTTGCTGCTGTTGAGCACGAAAAAGTACAACGCACACGTGCCAACATACAGTTGCCGATCCAGCCGCAGCGGCAGCAGATACATCGAGATGACCGGCCCGGCCGCGTGCGCCAGGGTCGAACTGCTCCCGGCAAACGCCCCGATGAGATGCGATCGCACCGGCTCGCGCATCAGGTGTTCCTGCGTGCCGCGGTATTGCCGCCACCAGTGCAGCCCCACCAGCAGGATCGACTCAAAGCCGATCTCGATCCGCATGAGCGACGCCACCAGATCCGCGCGCGAGTGAAACGCCCACAGTAGCAGGCCGCCCAGGAGGACGCCCACCATCGTGCCGGGCATCAGGCGCCGCATGATCTGACGGACCGAGAGTACCTGCCCGGCGGCGGGAGGCGCGAAAAATGTCTTGCGATACTGCCAGACCGAGATCAGGTCGCCCAGCACCAGCAGGGGAAGCAGAAGCCCCAGCGCCGCCTCGGTGCCGCGGGGAAGGTGCCCCATGGCGATCGCCATCATGGGTACGATCATCAGCCCGACGCCGCTGCCGAAGCCGCTCTTGGTTACGCCGATCAGAAATACTGCCAGACCTGCAACGAACCACCACTCTGTCATAGGTTGCGGAGAATACAGTCAACCCGGCCGGTTATACAGCCAGGTCCGCTGACACGGCTGTGGACGAGATCACAGTCTTCTCGGCCGGCTGTCCGCCGACCGGGACGCGGTGAATACGTGACCCGATACGGCAGAAGACTTCATAAGGGATCGTGTGCGCTGCCTGCGCCAGGCGATAGGCGCTGGCCGGCGACGCCGGATCGTCGTCCATGATCGTGACCTCGTCGCCGGGCAGGGCGTCGGGGATCCGCGTCAGGTCGATCATCGTCATGTCCATGCTGACGATTCCCACCACCGGCGCCCGCTGGCCGTGTACCAGCATCACGCCATGGTTAGACAATTCGCGGAGATAGCCGTCGGCATAGCCGATCGGCACCAGCCCCAGGCGACTGTTGCGCGGGGCGTGCCACGTCTGACCATAGCCCACGCCCGTCCCCTGGCGCACCTCGCGCATCATGAGGATGTTCGCCGTCCACTTCATCACCGGCTTTAGCCCGATCTCGGCCGCGGCCTTGCCATAGTCGCACGATGGGTGAATGCCGTAGAGCGACAGCCCCGGCCGGACCATGTCCAGATGCGTCTGCCGCCAGCCGAACACCGCGCCGCTGTTGGCGGCGTGCCGAACGAGCTTGACGCCTCGCCCCTTGCGGGCTTCCATCACCGGATCGGTGATGGCAGCGAAAACGCCGAACTGATGGGCGGTAAATCCATCCGCATGGTCTTCCGAGCACGCAAAGTGCGTGCAGAATCCGAACAGCCGAAGCGAGGGATGCTTGTCTATATGCGCCAGTAGTTCATCAAAGTGGGCCGCGGCGACCCCCGAGCGGCTCATCCCGGTATCCACCATCACCTGCACCCAAGCCATCGCCTGTGCCTGCATGGCGATGCGGGCCACATCATCCGCCGCCGCGCGCGAGCAGACCGTCAGTATCCATCCCGCGCGGATCGCCGCCTCAATCTGCTGACGCTGCCGCCCGATGAATGCGTTCTCTACCGGCCGCAGGATCAGCATGGGGATCTCGATCTCGCCCAACTGCAGCGCCTCGTCGATCGTCGCCACCGCCAGCGCGTTCACCGGCGGGCTGCCCATGTCATCCATGGGATAGTCGCACAGCGTCTGTGCCACCAGGGCAGCGCCGTGCCCGTATGCGTCGGCCTTGATGACCGCGCAGACGCTCACGCCATCGCCGACAGCGCGGCGAATCACACGCGCGTTGTGCAACAGCGCGTCGCGGTTAATCAATAAACGTGGCTCCCCAGTCGTACTGCGGACGTCCATGGCCCACCTGCTCCGTAATCGCGAATCCCTTCGCGTCCCGGAAGTATACCGCACTGAACTATGGCAAACAAATAGAAGACTGCGAGGACTTTGGGCGGGCGTGCCCATTTTTTCGGGCACGTGATTTCTTAGCCCCAATGGGGCGGCATTCTTAAGCCCAGGGGCAGTATCTTGCCGCCAAAATTCCGCGAGGAATTATCCAGATTCGCCTCAGTATCTCATAACCCTCTTCCAATTCATCACTTCCACCAATCACCCCGCGCCCGTGTTGCGTTTCCAACGCAGGAAAAACGCAACAAACCCCTAAAGTATAGAGGCACACGTTCTTTACGCCTCTCTGACCGGGCGTTGAGGCCCCGTCACGACGTAAAAGCGGTCGAGCTGCCTCAGATAGGCGCCGCGTCGTCCCTGCTACCTGGCTTCATTGATTCCACGCAATGTGCCAACACGATCCTCGCGGGCATCTGCATATTGCTTGTTCCTGCGGGACGCGTGTGGGTTCCGGACTGGCTGTGTCGGGACCCGTCGTGCCTGCGCATTTGTAAGATGCCGTGTTGCGCAACTCCGATGCTGTTCGTGGACGTCAGACACGCTCCAAGGTGAACGATATGAATGTCGCCACTATAACCAAACGACAGCGGCTGGAAGTGCCCGAGGGCGCCGGACCGATTGACTGGCCTGCGGACCCACCCATGCCATCGGCGACGCCGGCGACGCCGGCTCAGCCAGAAACCGCTGAAGTGCCTGAGTCTTCGGCCGTGCCGCCCGCGCAACCTGCTGGGCAGAAGAAAGATTCAAACCATTGGAAGGGCCGGCAGGTTGGCCAGTTCCGTCTGCAACGGCTGCTGGGCACAGGGTCCATGTCGGTGGTTATTCAGGCGGAGGATACGAACCTCGGCCGGACTGTCGCACTGAAGTTCCTGAAGAAGAACGTCAAGGGTATTACGCAGACGGAACAGGTTGAGCAGTTTTTCCGAGAAGCCAGGTCCGCGGCCGCTCTGGAACATCCCAATATCGTGCAGATCTATGGCTTCCAGCAGTCGCACGGACGCTGGTTCATGATCATGGAGCACATGGAGGGCGGCAGCCTGCTCGAACTGATTGAGCGTACCGGGCCGTTGAGCCCGCGCCGGGCCTGCATGTTCATGGCCGACGCCGCCAGCGGCATCGCCGAGGCCCATGCGGCCGGGGCTTTGCACCGGGACATTAAGCCATCGAACCTTCTTCTGACGCGGACCGCGCGGTGCAAGGTCGCGGATTTCGGGCTGGTGCGCCCGAATATCGAGGGCGATAGTTTCCGCCTCAGCAGCATGCCAGTGGGTTCGCGGCACTACGTCGCGCCGGAGATCCTGCGCAATGAGCCGGCGACACCGGCGGCGGATGTATACAGCCTGGCCGCAACGCTTTACACGGTGATGGCCGGTCGGCCGCCGTTTCCGTCGGATGATCGTCATGAACTGGACCGGATGATCCGTGAAGGGGCAACGCCGGACCTGCGTGAGCTGGTGCCTCATGCGCCGGCGCGGATTGTGGAATTGATCCACCGCTGCATGGACAGGAATCCACGGCTGCGCCCCAACGCTCACGAGTTTGCCAGCATCCTTCGTGCAGAGTTGGCGGAACTGACGGATTCGGGGGGCATGGGCAGCCTCACCAGCGTTGGATCCAGTTCGGTCCTGCGGAGCGCTTCGGTGGCGGGCATGCCTTCGCCGACGCTTCAGTCGCCGTCGTCGGTCGCGCCGGTTCTCGCCGTAGCGCCAGTGCCGGCACCAGCGCCACGGAAGGGCAGTCCGCTGAACATTGCCATCGGCGTCTCTGTTGCAGTAGTGATTGGCTTGCTGCTGGTGATCGTCCTGCGGCCCAGCGGGGGGGGCTCGCCCGTAGCCCCGGCTCCGGTAACGCAGGCACCGCCCGCGCCCGTGCCCGCACCTGTACCGGCGGCGCAACCGACCGCCCAGCAGGTTGCCGACCTGGCGGCACTGAAGGCCAGGACCGATCTGCTGCTCGAGCACACGGCGAAGCTGGAAGCGGCGGCGCAATCGGCTCGCGTCCACGCGGCCGACCAGGCGGCTCAACAGAAGGCGGAGCACGAGCAGCAGTTTCAGGATCTTCAAAGCCGCGCGGCCGAGTTGGCCGGCAAAGCCAGAACGGGGAATGATCCAGCCGCGGCCGCCGCCATGGAGGTCTTGGATAAGGCACTGGCGATCCAGCCGGGCAATGCCGCGTGCACAAAACTCAAGGCGGCTCTGGCGGCGCTGCCTCACCAGAAGGCTGGCGACCGGCTGGAAAACGGGATCGGCATGACGCTCAGTTACATCCCGTCGGGCAGCTATGTAATGGGGAGTCCGGCCGGGGAGAAGGGCCGGGACGAAGACGAGAACCAGGTGCGGGTGACGATTACCAGGCCGTTCTACATGGGGCGCACCGAGGTTACGCAGAGCCAGTGGCAGGCCGTGATGGGGGAGTACTACAAGAGCGCCGATGGCATTGGCGATGCCACGCAGTTTATCGGGCCGGACATGCCGGTGCATAACGTGTCGTGGAACGACGCGGTGGCGTTCTGCAAGAGACTGAGTGAGAAAGAGCATCGCACCTACCGCCTGCCCAGCGAAGCGGAGTGGGAATATGCCTGCCGGGCCGGGACGACGACTCCGTTTAACACCGGCGATAATTTGACGAGCGCCCAGGCCCAGATTGACGCTTCCGAGCCATACATCGGGACCACGCGGGGGCGCACACCGCAGCGCACCCAGCGCGTTGCGAGCTTTCCGCCCAACGCATGGGGGCTCTATGACATGCACGGCAACGTCGCCCAGTGGTGCGCGGACTGGTACGCGTCGCTGCCCATCGGTGAGGCGACCGACCCCAAAGGGCCGGCCCAGCCGACGAGCCTGGAATCAGCCAATCGCGTGGTTCGTGGCGGCGCCTGGTGCCAGCCTGCCCGCACAGCCCGCAGTGCCAGCCGCTGGAATTACAGCCCGGTGATCAAAACGAACTACATCGGTTTTCGAGTCGTGATGGAAATGAACAATGGTGCGGAGAAGTAGCAGCAAAGTCGTTAACCAAACCCAAGTGAAGGAGTACCCGTGATGATTGGTCATAAGGCACGTTGGAACAGGTCGTTGATACTGGTCTGTGGCGCAATGGCCGCGTTGCTCGTGGCGGGCTGCGAGCTCGAGCCGGCCGACACGACCCATACGCTCTCCACGACCGCATCGGTGCAGGCGCGCCCCGCGACCCGCCCGGCGCCGGTGACTGTCAGTGCAGTAACGGCGATGCCTGCGACGGTTCCCTTGCCCGCGCCAGCGCCCGTGACAGTCCATCCGGAGCCAAGCGCGGCGGCAGCGGTTTTGGCGGTCGATGCGGCTCTGCCGACCTATCGCGCGGGTCAGATTGTCAGCGGTCCGCTGCGCAGTGTCGGATCGGACTCGATGGACCGCGTGATGCAATTGTGGGAAGCGGAGTTCAAGAAGACGCACGCGGAGATAGCGTTGCGGCACGAAGGCAAAGGATCGGGTACGGCCATGCCGGCTCTGATGAAGGGGTTGTCGGATCTGGGACCCATGAGCCGGCCGGTCACGGCCGACGAAGTCGCTTCGTTCAACCAGCGATTTGATCATCCGCCGACCCAGGTGCGGGTGGCGGTGGACGCGTTGGCGGTGCTCGTGCATCCGTCGAATCCGATCGCCAGGACGGGCCTGAGTTTCCAGCAGTTAGACGCGATCTTCTCATCCACGCGCAAGCGTGGCGGCAGCGAAGACGTGGTGACATGGGGACAGCTCGGCCTGACCGGTCAGTGGGCCGATGCGCCGATCACCGTTTACACCCGCAACAAGGCATCCGGCACGTATGCGTTCTTCCGCGATCACGTGCTGGATAAGGGCGTCTACAAGGCGACCAATCAGGAGTTGCCCAGCAGCGACGAGGTCATCAAGGCAGTGGAGTCAAATCCCTTTGCGATTGGCTTCAGCAGCGTCGGCTATGTGACGCCCGACGTGGCCGCCGTGCCGCTGAGCGCTGCGGCGGGCAAGAGCCCGATCTCGCCCAGCCGCGAGACGGCGTATGCCAACCAGTATCCCCTGGCACGCTATTTCTACCTGACCGTGAACTGCGGCAAGGACCAGCCGCTGGCGCCCCAGGTGCAGGAGTTTGTGCGATTTGTTCTGTCGCGCGACGGGCAGAACCTGGTCGTGAAGGAAGGGCTCTTTCCTGTCACCGCGCCGCTGGCTCAAGAGGAACTGACCAAGGTGGGTCTGAACCGTTAGGCGACTATCGCAGGACCGGGGCAAATGCCTCGTCGGGAGTGCGCAGCAGGAGATAGCGTTGGCCGCTGTCGCCGGAGAAGGGCGCGAGGTCTGTTCGATGCAGGGTCTTGTCATAGCCTGCGGCCCACGCGAAGACCCGATCGCGGACTTCGGGATCGGTGGGTAGCTCCACTACCAGGAATTCGCTGACGCCCCGACCCAGCGCCAGGACCTGGACCGCCCCGCGGTTGATGAGTTCCCGCTCGGTGGACTTGGCCACCTCGGCCTCCATGCCGCGAACGGTATGTTGCGGACCTTCGGCCAGCCACGGCGAGACTGGCTTGGCGCCCTTCTCGGCAATGAGCTTCTCGACACGATCATCCTCCCCCGGCTTGGCTGGCTGAGGAGGCTGGCTGTGGCCGAGCCAGGCATAAAGCCCGATGCCGCCGCTCAGAAGCAGCACCATCAGCATCAGGGGCTTCACGAGGCTCTTCGGATCTGCGGCATACTGGTGCGGAGTCGGCGAGCCATGCGGCCGGCCTGTGTGCGAGCCGCTGGTGGATGGCGACCGCTCGGTTGCCTGTCCGTGTGGCATCGAGCTTGCATGGCCGGCCGACCTGGCGGCGGGGCGGGGCGCCTCGGGTGCGACCGGAATCAAGTCCGCGAACTCGTCCGGCTCCGCAGTCGGCCCCATAGGAACCGGCACCTGCTCGGGCGCTGGCATCGCAGGCTCAGAAGCCGGAGCGGTGAACCGCTGGCCGCAGGGGCACCGCAGCACCTGGCCGGCCAAGGCCTCGGTCCAAGTGTCGGTCCGTCCGCATTCCGGGCATGTAAATACTGGCCGATACTGGCTGCTCATCTGGCACTGCTCCATTGAGTTTGCCCCTCGCGCCCTGGGTCCCAGGATGCTTCGGGCAACTTGCTTTCCAGCCCCGGCAGGGGCGTCACGCAGTAACCCACAGCTTGCCCGCCGCGGCGGGGCGTAAGCCGTGGGAATTTGTTCCGGCGCGACATCTGAGCCCTGGCAGGGGCGACACAAACGCCTTGCATAAAGCATCCCGCCCCTCTTGCCACGGGCAACAACTGCCGCCCATGGCAGGGACGATCACGGCTGACATGGTAAGAGTGACGCCGACGGCAAGCAAAGCAAAAGCCGTGATTGCCGCCGGAAATCGCGCTGTTGCGACCCAAAACACCCGTTCATCACGTCGTCCTAACCATATCGCAACCCAATATAAGCGTTGGGCGGATACTCATAGCCGCAGGTCGTCCTGAAGCACGATCCCTTCGCACTGCCACCGACAGGCGTGTTGAAGGCAAGATAAGACCCTTTGTTAAGGCAAGTCATGGCGGATCAGCTACCATTTGGCGCGGAGGGCTTCGCGGAGAATCCCGAGCCGCGTTGCCCCTGCGTGCTTCTTCTTGATACATCGTCTTCCATGCGCGGCCAGCCGATCGCCGAGCTCAACGCCGGCCTGGTCGCCTATCGTGACCAACTGACAAGCAACTCGCTGGCCGCCAAACGCGTCGAACTGGCGATTGTGACCTTCGGGCCGGTGGAGACCAAACAGGAGTTCACCACCGCTTCCAGCTTCGTGGCTCCGATCCTGGAAAGCCGCCACGACACACCGATGGGCGCGGCGATCAATCTGTCCATTGACATGGTCACCCGTCGCAAGCACCAGTATCGGCAGAATGGCATCGCTTTCTATCGGCCGTGGATATTCCTGATCACCGACGGCGCCCCGACCGACGACTGGCAGATGGCTGCCGACCGGGTCCGCGGCGGCGAGGCGTCCAAGGCCTTCTCGTTCTTTGCCGTCGGCGTGCAAGGGGCGGACATGGAGGTGCTCAAGGGCATCACCGTCCGTGAGCCGATGCGGCTGCAGGGACTACGGTTCAGCGACCTATTCCTCTGGCTCTCCAACTCGCAAAAGGCGGTCTCCCATTCGACCCCGGGCGAGCAGGTTCTGCTGCCGGCAACCAGTTGGGCGGCGGTCTGAGCCATGTGGAAATATCTGTTCGACAGCGTACAGGGAACATCGCACTCGGCCTGCGGTACAGGGCTTCAGGACGCATCGGGCGTCTGCCGTCATCGGGTGGGCAAGGACGACGTGCTGATCGCCGCCTGCGCCGACGGCGCCGGCAGCGCGCTGCATGCCAAGACCGGCTCCGACGCCGCCTGCTCCAGCGTTCTCCGCGAGGTCGTGCGATTCTTTGATCAGGGACACACCACCGGCGACCTGCGCCAGGAACTGGTTCTCCTGTGGTATCATCAGGCACGGCAGGAACTGCTGCGACAGGCGACAGCGCTCAACGCACATCCGCGGCAGCTCGCCTGCACGCTACTGCTGGCGGTGGTCGCGCCACAGGGGGCGTTGTTTGCACAACTCGGCGACGGGGCGATCGTCTATCACGATGGGTCACAGTGCTGCCCGGTGTTCTGGCCGGAGGCGGGCGAGTATCAGAACGCAACGTATTTCCTGAGCGATGAGGCTTTCCGGGAGCATGTGCAGATGAAGTACATGCCCGAGCGGATTGACCAGTTGGCGATGTTCACCGACGGCCTGCAGATGCTGGCGCTGAACTACTCGGAGAAGTCGGCCCACCAGCCGTTCTTCACGCCGCTGTTCCGCGCTCTGCGCGAGGCGGAGAACCACCTGGACCTTTCGATTCCCATGCGCGCGTTCCTGGATTCCAAAGACATCAATTCGCGAACCGACGACGACAAGACCCTGGTTCTGGCCGTGCGGAGTCCCGATGGCGACACAACTCTTTGACAACCTAGGCCGGTCGGTTCTGGTCGGCCCGGAACTGGCCCGCGGCGGCGAAGGCGCGGTCCACGCGCTGGCGGATCGGGACACCCTGGTTGCCAAGATCTACCATCGCCCGGTGCATCGCGACAAAGCCGCCAAGCTCATTCTGATGACCAAAGCTGCGACCGAGGGGATCCTCAAGATCGCGTCCTGGCCCACGGCAACACTGCACGCCTACGGCCGAGGCCCGGTGGTGGGCGTGCTCATGCCCCGGATCGTGGATCATCGGGAGATCCACCAGCTCTACAGCCCGGCCGAGCGCCGGAATCTGTTTCCGCAGGCCGACTGGCAGTTCCTCATTCACTGCGCCATGAACTGCGCCGCGGCATTCGAGATCGTCCATGGGCAGGGACACGTCGTGGGCGACGTCAACGAGAGCGGCATCCTGGTCTCCGAGCAGGCCATGGTAAAGCTGATTGACTGCGACTCCTTCCAACTCTCGGACAAGCACCGCGTCTATCGCTGCGAGGTAGCCGTTCCGCAATACACGCCGCCGGAACTTCAGAGCGTCGGCAACATCGGTGCTGTTGATCGCACGGCCAATCACGATCTGTTCGGGCTGGCCGTGCTGATCTTCCAACTGCTGTTCATGGGCCGCCACCCGTTCGCCGGGCGATTCCAGGGCTCCGGGGAGATGCCGCTGGAGCGCGCCATCGCCGAAGGCCGCTTCGCGTTCAGCAGCCAGGCGCGGGCGCTGCAGGTGATGCCGCCGCCCGGCTCGCTCCCGCTGCGCGTGCTTCCCGATGAATTGTCGGAATACTTCGAGCGGGCGTTTCTCCTGAACCAGTCATCCCTGTCATCGCGGCCGGTCGCAACGCAGTGGCGTTCGGCATTGCTGGCTTTGCGGAACAATCTTCGGGCGTGTCCGGTCAACGATCGCCATAAGTTTCCCCGGCATCTGACCAGTTGCCCGTGGTGCGATCTGGTCAGAGAGGGCGGCCCGAACTTCTTCATCTCGCTGAAGGTGGCGGCTGTTGATGCAGCCGAACTGGCGCCTGTCGATTTCGAGATGCTCCTGGGGTGTGTCCAGTCGCTGATGACCCTCCCGGCTTCGGCGCCACAATACCCGGCCATGGCGATCACGCCGATGCCGCTGCCTCCCAACGTCACAGAGGATGGGCTTATTCGGCGGCTCCTGACCGGCGTCGCCATCGCGTGCGCAGTGGGTGCCATCGTCGGCTTGTGGCTCCATCTGGTGGTGGTGATCGCCGGCGCGGTATGCAGCTTCGGTCTGATCATGGTGCTGGTTGTGATGGCACTCCGGTCGCCGCTGAAACTTGAAAGACGCCGCCGGGCCGAGGCCTGTCAGACGTTGTCATCGCAACTGGCGTCGCTGGAACAGACGCGGGTGAAGGCATTTGCTCCCTATCGCACCGCCGTGGCCGCAGCCCAGTCCCAACTCGCACCGCTCCGGGAACAGGCGACCCATTTGTTCGGCACACTCGAGGGGCGTAAGCGGGAACTGATGAACCAGGCCAAGTCGTCTCAAAAGGATGAGTATCTGGATCGGTTCCTCCTGGCCAGGTCCAATCTGGAAGAAGTCGGGCCTACGCGATTGGTCATGCTCGCGTCCTACGGCATTGAAACGGCGGCCGATGCGACCCCGACTCGCCTTGGCTTGGTTCCGGGGCTGACGCTGTGTGCGACTGAAGCCATCCTGGGCTGGCGCAATGCGCTGCTGGCCAACTTCAAGTCCCCGTCGTCGAGCCAGATACCGCCGCAGGAGTTGGCGAAGCTCATCAACGAGTTCCGCGACCGGCAGCAGCGCATCGCCGATGAGATCCGCGGTCTGTATCAACAACTCAACACCCTCCGGCAGACGACCGCCAGCTCGCTTCAGGAGATCGACCAGCAGATCATGATCCTGACACCAAAGCTGCAGCAGGCTCGGGCAGACGCGGAACTGCTGGCGTCCTGATGCCGGCCTGGCGCGACAGCAGCAGCCGTCCATCCGCCACCCGCCCGCCCGTAGAAGCGACGTTGTGGTCGCTTCCGCTCCGCTCAAGTGGGGCCGCCGCCTCGGCCGCCCCTTTGGTCCTCTCCCTTCTACGATAGACTTACGTGCGATCGGATAGGTCGAATGAACCGGGGCGCAGTTAGTATATCGCTTCCACATTCGAGTCGAATGAACCGGGACGCAGTTAGGTCGAATGAACCGGGACGCAGTTAGTATATCGCTTCCACATCCGGGTTTCTCCACTCTCGGACGGCCTTCCCGGAGGAAACCGAGGAGGGTTCTGTCGCTGTGCAGCCTCTTTCCCATATTGGTTCCCGCCTTCGCCACGCACCGTGTGCTCCAGTCCTAACGCCCTGACAGACTTGGCCAGGATCAGAAGCGCTACTGGGAATCACAATAGCGATGAGCCCGGTTACCCGTCAAGAAATTTTTGATATAAAGAATTATCATCTTTTTATGACAGACCACCGCACAACCGTCCCGGCGATCCCCTTCGTCCTCAGACGCCCGGCCGACTCGCCCCCCCCCACCGCCACCACCGCGCCCGACCACACCAATCCCGCCCACGCACCCCGCTCCCACATTTTCCCCAGTTCCCCCTCTTGACCGCCCAATGCCCACTCCCTATACTTACCCAAATACAGTGCGCGGAATCCCCGCGCCAAGTGGTGCTCTTTGACAAGTGAATAGCCTTGTTATTCGGCCGATAGCCGCACCAGACCGGCCTGGCTTGCGACGCTAGATATCATACCTAACATGTGCGATTTCGTCGCCTTGCCACCCATTACGTTCGCAGTTTACCCACTGCGTCGAAGACCTCGCCTGGGCGGGTCGAAGATCTCGCCTGGGTGGAGCGGGCTCTACGTTTCGTTTTTCTCTTCCCGTTCCGATTCGACTTACGGCAAATCGCCTCGGCAACATTAAACTTGCGCGCCTGACCCCCTCAAACGCACATAACTCCCTGTCAACACTGCGATCCCGCCCCCCTCCCCCCACCCCGTGAATACCTGGGCTTCTGCCCCCTTCCATCACACGTAAGTCATCTAGACGTCCCTCCCGGGCTTGCGTCTGCCGGCTATTTTAACTGGCCGATGAACGCGTTGGATTCATCGATTGACGCCTGCATTTCCACGATCAGTTGATTCACATCCGTCTCGATCGTCACCGAAGTGCCCTGCAGCGAATTGACCGCGCTGGCGTCCAGATTGTGCTTGAGAAACAGCACCTGGTCGTGGAACTGCCCCAGGATCGGCTTCATCTTCGACTCGCTCTTGTGCATCCCGGCAATCACCACCGCGTACCGATCCTTGGTCTCGTCCAGTTTCTTCTGGCTCTTGGCACGCAAGTCGTCGCTTTGATACTGCTTCAACTCGTCCTTCCACTCCGAGAACATATCGCTAGCGACGCTCTCCACGGCCGCGACTCGCTCGGTCACCTTCGTCGCCCTCAACTCGCACGTGCGATACTGGCTGTCCAACTTGTTGTACATCGCTTCCAGGTCGCCGCCCTTGAACTGCGTCAGTTCCTTGAACCGCTCCATCGTCGTCTTGAACTGTGTCGCCGCCTGCTGCTGGGCATCGCGGGCATCGGCCACCCGCGACGAGAGTATGTCCCGTTTCTCCCACCCCAGTTTCTCCCACGCCGCATAGTACGTGGATTTGCACCCGGCAAAGCACGCCGCCACCAGAAGCACAACACACACCGATCCAAAGATGCGCATGACGATCCCTTTCGTTGAGGCCGCTTGTCCCAGAATGGTATGCACCTCACGGCGTGCCAGGCCAGTGCGTCGAACAATAGCGCCAGTCGACCAACCGCCACAATAGCCCGGCCACGTAAACTGCTATACTCCTTCACATGCACACGCTGTCCGACCTCCAGAAACGCCTGCTCAACCTCCTCCAGGAGGAGATCCCGCTGGTTGCCCGTCCCTTCGAAGCCATCGCCCGCCGCCTTGAGACTTGCGAAGACCAGATACTCTCCGAGCTCGCGCACCTTAAGGCCGGCCCGCATCCCGTCATCCGCCAGATCAGCGCCATCTTCGATACCGCCGCCCTCGGTTATCGCACGTCGCTGGTCGCCGCCCGGGTCGAGCCATCGCACCTCGACCAGGCCGCCACCGTCATCAACCAGCATCCCGGCGTCTCCCATAACTACGCCCGCAGTCACAACTACAATCTCTGGTACACCCTTGCCGTCCCGCCCGACAGTCGTCTCGGACTCGACAAGACCGTCGATATCCTCCACCGCACCAGCGGCGCGATCCAGACCCGCCTCATGCCCACGCTCAAACTCTTCAAGATCGGCGTCCGTCTGAACGTCGGCGATACCGCCGCCGATCCCGCCGCCCGCTCCCTGGCTTCCGGTTTCAACGAAGGCGACCGCAACGCGGCCATGGCCTTTGACGTCACCGACACCGACCAACGCCTCATCCGCGTCCTGCAGCAGGATCTGCCCATCGAGCCGAGCCCCTTCGCTTCATGGGCGGCTCAGGCTCAGGTCAGCGTCGACGAACTGCTCCAGGCCATCCGCCGCTACGAATCCCAGCGCCGTATGCGCCGCTTCAGCGCCGTACTGCACCACCGCCAGGCCGGCTTCTCCGCCAACGGCATGGGCGTCTGGAAAGTGCCCTCTGAGAACGCCGAAGCCTTCGGCCAGACGGCCGCCACCTTCGACGCCGTCAGCCACTGCTATCTTCGGCCAACCTACGAAGACTGGCCTTACAACCTCTTCACCATGGTCCACGCCCGCACGCCCGAAGACTGCCAGGAAGTCCTGGCCGCCATCGCCCAGGCGACTGGCGTCACCGACTACGCCGCGCTGTATTCGGTCAAGGAATACAAGAAAGTCCGCATGCAATACTTCACCCCTGAAGTCGAAGCGTGGGAAACTCAGTACGTCTGACCGCTGCGCTTGCTGGCTCGGGCGCTTTCCCCAAGGTGACTTTCGTGTCGCGATTTCCCTCAACCACCCAATTCTGGTTGACCCGAGCCCATCCGCACTACTAGAGTCATTCGTGGGCCACATCACAAAGTGCGCGGCCTGTGGGAGGTTGGATCATGAGACAGTCTTCATCGTTGACTTGGGTTTTCGTGCTGGCCATGTTGTTCGCCATCGCCGTGCTGGCCTTGGGGGCCGCCGTCGGGGTCAGACAAGGCCAATGGGCCATGCTCGCAGCCGGCTGCGTCAGCGTCGTTGCCGTCATCGTGGCCTGGGCCATGGCGCTCCAACTGGCGATCGTTCATGGACAATCCCAGACGGCGTGGGAGCAGTTCAATACCACCTTCACGGAGCGGATGGAGCAGTTCTCGGTCATGCTCAACGTCATCTCCGAACAGCAACTGCTCTCGGATCGCGGCAAGGCTGTCGCCTATCGCGACAAGGACCGCGAAGCCCTGCATCGCGCGATTCGCGAAGAGACCGCCGGCCAGCATTACGACGCCGCGATGCTGCTGGTCAGCGACATGGAAAACGCCTTCGGCTACAAACAGGAAGCCGAGCAGCTCCGCGCTGAGATCAACCAGGCCCGCGACAATGTCATCCGTCGAGTTGTCACGGATGCCAAAGCCCGCATTGACCACGCCTGCAACAGCGAGAAGTGGGATGAAGCTCTCGCCGAGGCCACCCGCCTTGCCACGCTCTATCCCGGCCATGAACTCGCCGCCGCCCTGCCCGCCGAGGTGCAGATCCGCAAGGACCAGTTCAAGCGGCATCTGCTGGACAGCTTCCGGGATGCCATCGGCCGCAAGGACGAAGAATCCGCCATGGCGCTACTGAACCAGATGGACATGTACCTGACCCCCGACGAGGTGCGCGAGATCCGCGAGACCGCCAAGGGCATGCTCAAGGCGCGCATCGAAGGCTATCGCGAGCGATACACCGCCAGCGTGCGGGAAGGCAAATGGCGCGATGCCATCCGCATCGCCGAGGACATAGTGGCCGAGTTCCCCACCAGCAAGCTCGCTGGGGAAGTCAGCGGAATGATGGAAACCCTGCTCTCGCGAGCCAGCGAGCCGGTAGGAGCGTAAAACGCGAGGTGGGCGTGCCCGTTTTTCTGGGCAGATGCAAGTTGCGCGTCAGCGGGTGGTTGGAGCGAATACGGTGCTGAAAGAGGTGTCGCCCTTTCAGGGCTCATTCGGGGAGAATGGTTCTTACCCAGGGCTGCGCGAGTACGCTCACCCTGGGCTTAAGAATGCCGCCCCGTTGGGGCTAAGAAATCGCGTGCCCGGAAAAACCGGCACGCCCCCAGATGCCGGTTGTGCCCGTTCTTCCGGGCGGCCTCGCGATGTGGAGATCGGCCGCCCCATTGAGCAGCAGCGGAGTAAGGACTCGCTGCCGCGAGGCGGCAATTGCTACAAGCGAGGGCGCATGTGCCACGGGTGCGCTGCTGCTCAATGGGGCTGGATTTCTGGGCAGTTGCAAGTTGCGCGAGTGGTTGGAGCGAATACGGTGCTGAAAGAGGTGTCGCCCTTTCAGGGCTCATTCGGGGAGAATGGTTCTTACCCAGGGCTGCGCGAGTACGCTTACCCTGGGCTTAAGAATGCCGCCCCGTTGGGGCTAAGAAATCGCCAGACTGCCGCCCCGTTGGGGCTAAGAAATCGCGTGCCCGGAAAAACGGGCACGCCCGCCCTGGACAGTCATAGCCCATGATTGGCATTCCCGCTTTGCACAGGCCACAATGTGGCCCCATGTACAGCGGTGCCAAACTTGGCCGATCATTCCTCGCTGCAGCGCTACTGTCTGCGCTGCTGACCGGGTGCGATGGCGGGGACAAGCCCGACGCCATCTGGGGCGAAGGCGGCACGCAGGTGCCCGATGGCCCGCGGCCGATGGTCTATCCGCGCGGGATCACCTATTCCGCTGCGGCCGACGAGTTTTACGTCATCGACCGCCAGGCCCGCATCCAGCGACTGGATGGGCAAGGCCGATTCAAGAGCGAATGGCAGATGGCCGACTTCGCCACCGGCAAGCCCACGGGCTTGTCGGTCGGCCCCGACGGGCTGCTGTATGTCGCCGACACGCACTACCAGCGGGTGGTGGTGTTTAAGTCGGATGGCACCGAGGTCCGCCGCTTCGGGAAAGCGGGTACCGGCCCGGGCGAATTCATCTTCCCCACCGACATCGCCTTCGACACCGCCGGGAACGTGTATGTCAGTGAATACGGCGACCACGACCGCATCCAGGTCTTCACGCCCTCCGGTGAGTATCTGCGTGAGATGGGCTCGTTCGGCACGGGGGAAGGCCAGCTTTGCCGCCCTCAGTCGATGGTCATCGACAGCGACACGCTCTACGTGACCGACGCCTGCAACCACCGTATCGCCGTCTTCACGACCTCGGGCAAGTTCCTCCGGAACATCGGTAAGCCTGGGTCAGGCCCGGGCGAGTTTCGCTTTCCCTACGGTCTGGATCAGGACGACAAGGGCCATCTTCTGGTCTGCGAGTTTGGCAACAACCGCGTGCAACTCATCGACAAAGCCACCGGCGCGAGCCTTCGCACCTGGGGCCGTGGCGGGCGGGAACCCGGCGAACTGGCGTACCCTTGGGCGGCCGTCCTGGACAAGCGCGGCCGGGCCATCGTGGTCGACTCGGGCAGCAACCGTCTACAGGTCTTCCGGCCGTGAACGCGGTAGCGGGGAGGACGCGCAAAGATGCGAGGACGCGGAGAGAAGCGACACCCGTGTCACCGCCCAAGGCGCTGGGTGTGCAGATGGAGTTGCGGCAACCGTGAAGGCCGCGTTGAGACAACAAAAGAACCGGGGGACTGACGTCCCCCGCTCGCGGCGGGGTGCCGGTGGCACAACGTGGCGCAGCGTACCCGACTTAGCGAGCGGCCCGACGTGAGTCGGCCGGTGGAGGACCACAGGCGCGATCGTGCCAGAGGCGTTCCACCGGGGGACTTACGTCCCCCGCTCGCCGCGCGGTGCCGGGCACCGCACCGAAGTTCGTGCGGTTACTCGGCCTGCGGCGACGCTGGGGGCTCGGCGGGCTTGGCCGTCGATGCGGGCGCGGGAGCGTCTGCGGGGGCGGGCACGGGTGTCGCTGCGGCATCGGGAACTTCGAGGTCCTCATCCTCGGGCTGCATGAAGACCTCGTCCATCTCGGTGGCGTCGACGTGCCGGCGCAACAGGTAGTAGACGATGGTGTTGGCCGAGAAGTAGAAGCTGATGGCGTAGGCGCCCAGCAGCGAGATGAAGAGGTAGACCCAGAAGCAGGTGACGCCCGCGGCCGCCGGCTCGATGCCTTGCAGGAAGCCCCAGTTGGGCGAGTAGGCCAGGGAGGTCATTGTCGGGGCCGGCCAGATGATATCCCATCGCTCGCGGGCGTTGCCGAAGACCCACCAGCAGAGGAAGAACCGGGAGGTCGCCAGGACCAGGAATACGAACAGCTTAACGAAGAGGTAGGTGATCGCGCCATAGACCGCGGCGATCATCGAGTAGACCAGCAGCCGCCAGGGGGTGCCGATTGCATAGCTGTAGGCCCGGCTGGTGGCATCGAAGGCGTCCGATCCCTCAACCGCGATCGTGGGGAACATCATGGAACTGCCGACGATCGCCCCGACGATCAGCGTCGCCAGGAAGACGCCCAGCACGAAGAAGACGATCAGCACCGCCCCGATCACAAGCGGGCCGACGCCGGCGGGCACATAGAGCAGCAGGCCGACGGTGGACATGACCAGGCCCACCAGCACGATCAGCGCCAGCGGGATCAGCGGAGCGCCGACGAAACTGGGGAGTTTGCCCCAGGAGAAACGCAGGGCCTGGCGGATGGAGACCTGTTCTTCCCGGGCCACCTGCACGGCCGCCATGCGAGCGATCGCCCCGCCAAACAGTGCGATCACAATGAGGAACCAGCCGAACAGAAGCGTGAAATAGACCTGATTGGCCTGCCAATAGGCCAGCGGCGTGGCGACGGCGAAGCGATAGGCCGACGCTCCCAGGCCCATGCCAAAGCCCAGGTCGAGTTGAAGCATGCTGGCAACGCCGGAGTTGACGTTGGTCATCTGGTCGTGGAGGAACGCGGCAAACGGGGGCGGCACGGAGGTGCTGTACAGATGCTCCAGCAGCGTGGCCCGCTGCTCAAAGCCGTGCTGGACGAACCGCTGCGGCCAGACGAGATCCAGCCCGCGTCCGCCGACATACATCAGCACAATGGCGGCCAGGCCCAGGAGCAGTTTTGTCGGGTGGATGGCGACTCGGAACGCCCTGAACAGATGCGTGAATGGCATGAACGCGCGCCAATTGATTTCGCCGATGGTGATCTTCTGTTCCGCCATGCCGATCCTTTCCCTTGAATGCTTCGGTGATTATAGAGAGTCGAGGCGGGGACCGCATCGGCCGTACGCTATCTCGTCGCTAACCAAGGCGTCTCGCCCTTTCAGGGCTTGGCGCACGTAGGGGGCATGATTTACCCAGGGCTTCGCGAGTACGCTACTCCCTGGGCTCAAGAATTGCGCCCCTTTCGGGGCTTGAGAACAGAAGATCGAGAGAACGCATCGGCCGTTATGGCGTCTCTTGGGGGAAACGCAGGTGCGGGCGGAGCTGCTGGAGCATGGCCGGGCCGATGCCAGGGATCGGGTCGAGGTCTTCCAGCTTTCTGAACACACGCTGGCCGGGCTGTTGAGCGAACTGCATCTGCCGATACTGGACGATGCGGTCGGCCATCGCCTGGCCGACGCGCGGCAGCAGGCGCAGCTCGGCCGCGGTGGCGGTGTTGGGATCGAGAGTGCTCACGAGTTGGTGGGCGAGTGGCCCGGCCGGCGGCAGGGCATCGCCAATCGGGCGAGAAGGCGACATCGCCCGCCAAAGCACCACTGCGGACAAGGCCAGCAGCAGGATACAGAGCGCCACTCGCTGGGAAGGCGTCCAGATACAGTCCGTCCAGGCAGTGTGGCCGGGACGGGCGGCGCGATCGGTTACCCGTTGCGGCGGTTCCACGTGTGGAGTTTCTCCCGGATGCTCTGCAGGCGAATGAAACTGGGCTTGGGCTGGAGCATGTCATCCAGCAACCCGCCTCCAGGGACGGTGTGGTTGATGTCGGCGACGTTGCCCCAGGCGATGTTCTCGACGAAGGGCTTACTGATGGCGAGCTTGTAGACGGCTTCCATCCAGTCGGCCTGGAGATCGGGATCCCATGGGCGGTGCCAGCGCCCCGCCTGGGCGGGATCGAGTTTGCCGGCCGACCGGTCGGACGGGTCGGGTGTGCCGCGTGAGGGGGCCAGGAGGCTGGTGAGGAACAGCGGTTTGCCGAAGGTGGAGAATCGGTCGAGCAGGCAGGATATCTGGAACAGGTCGCGGACAAAGAAGCCCGGGGCCGGCACGCCCAGTTCAAGTTCGACGCCAAAGCCCTCGAAATTGATGCCTGACTGGGCGACCATCTCGGCGTAGAGAAGCGGCGGAGCGCCCGCGAGCATCTTGGCGCGGTTGTCGCCGAAGGGATGGGTGATCGTCACCAGCGTTCGGGCGCCGGGGCTGACGTTTTTTACCTGCATCACCAGCAGGCGGGTGAGTTCAACGCACTGCTCGAAACTCATCGGAAACGCGACATTGGAGCCCAGGCCCGCAACGACGTTCCAGACCGAGACGGCCTTGCGATAACGGAAGACGGTTTTCTGGATGTACTCGAACGCCAGTTCGCGGAAGGTGTCCAGGTCGTTTTCCCAGATGTACAGCCAGTCGGGAACATCCTGCTCGCGCAGGTGGATCAGCGGTCCGCCGATGATGGGCATCTTCTTGGCCGTCAGGTACTGGACCCAACCGTCCACGGCTTCGGTGTGGAAATCTTCCTCATCCGGCTGGAACTGCCGCCAGGACATGGGCAGAACCGCGTAGTCGAAGGCCTCGCCAAAGGTGTCCTTGTACTTCTGATTCTGGATGGCCGGGTCGACGCGGGCGCCAATGATGTGGCGCACAACCGGGCCGTTGGTGCGGCGGCGGTTCAGCAGCAGGTCGCCGTGGAAGAGCGCCAGTTGTTCAGAGAGATCCATCGCCGCCTGCAGGGCCTGGTCGGCCAGTCCCGCAGCCTTTGCGGGCTCTTCCTTCTGAATGCTGATCGCCTGGATGAAAATGTCCTGGGCGTCGACAAAGAGCTGCTGGAACTTCTCCGTCTTGGGGAAATCAAAGAGGTTCCAGTCCTCGCGTTTCTGGACGATGCGCATCAGGCGAGAGCGGGCGAGTTCAACATTGAGAATGTAGGGCGCTTCGCGATGCTGCAGGCGCGTGGTTTCCAGGTGAAAGACCCCCAGCGGACCCACATCCCAGAGCAGCGCCAGACCGATGGCGTGCTCATCTCCCCGGTTGGCCGAGAGAATCCCATCTTTGAAGGCGACTTCGCCGGCGATGGGCACGCTTTCGGGGCCCAGCACCACAGCGCCCACCGGCTGGAAGCTGCTGAGCTTCTGTCCGTCGCGGTATATCTCAAATCGAACGGCCATTCGGTTGCACCCAGGCTGAACAAACAAGGGGTCTGGAACAGGGCGAATCTTAGGGTCTTGCAGGCCGCTTCACAAGCCGCACCAAGCCCGACACAGAAAGCTGCCAACCCGGCCCGAATGGCCGAAAAGGGGAATGGCAGGTCGCGTCTGAAGCCCGGATCGCTGAACTCTGCGATCAGATCCACCGCTGGCCGGCACATCATCCAGCGCGGGTCGCGCGGCTTGAGACCGCCCATTCATAAAGCTCAAGATCCCGGGCATGGTAGGCGCGGATGTCACGCTCGAGATGGGGATCCAGTGAGTAGGTTTCTCGCACGGACTTGGCCGGGTTGACGTTGCGGGTCTCAGGCTCGACCTGATGACCCAGAAAGCTCTTGCAGAACCACGCCAGGTCGTCGTCGAAGTGCTCGACGATGCCAACGAAGGCAAGTTGCTCCCGCGGGAATCCCCAGAAGAACTGGGAGTAGAAGTTGCGCATCTCCTCGCCCAGCGTGAAACGCTCAAGGGACCAGTCCTCCGCGAGCATCCGGTGATGGAGCAGAAACTCCGGCGAAATGGGAGCCGTGCGCTTCCAGTACTGGTAATGCGAGACCAGCCGCTGGACGGGGTCGCGCAGCCAGGTGACGAACTGCACCGGGCGCGTGGCGGCGGTGCCCAGGAACTTGACCGGGAGAAAATGCCCGTGAATACAGTCGATTTCGTCCAGCGTGCCGCCGCTGAGTTTCGCGAAACTCAGCAGAGCCCGGCAGTTGCGCCGACCCGGGGCATCGTGTAGCGGGCGATCTTCCTTTGCCAGGCGAAAACGCTCGCCGTAATGGGTGCGCAGGATGCGGCCGAAGGTCTGTCCTGCGGTCTTGGGAAGATGAACGGAAACCAGAAGCATCAGCGGGGATTCTAACTGTCCAGCGACTTGCGGAGAAATCGGACGGCCGGGCCGGGAAGTCGGCCGAACAGGAGCGGGTCGAAAACCGGTCGGCCAAATGGCTTGCCGCGCAGGCGCTCGTACTGCTGCTTGTAGAGGGCGAATCGCTGCTCGGCGGCGTCCGGGTCGGCACCGGTCATAGCACCGCCGTGGATCTGGTGAAACGAGCCCTCCCCCAGGAGGACCACCGGCGCGGCGCCGGGCATCTCGACGGCGCGGTGGAAGAAGTCCTGGTTGACCAGTCCGCCGCCGGGCAGGTCGAAGGCTGGGTGATACCCGCCAAGCTGCTGGAAATCGTCAAGGCGGAGGAAAAGGCAGTTGCTCTCCCCCGGGGGGTAAAGCCAGCCGCGATTGCTGTTGGGGGCCTGCGTGGCGATGTCGAAGAGGCGATAGCCGTCGGCGGGCCAAGCGATGCTGTCCAGAAGCTGGTCTTCAACGGTCTGGTTGTAGCCGGTGCTGGCGGCGCGTGACTGCAGATCGTGGCCAAGATGCCAGCCGAGTGTGTAGACGACCGGGTGCTCGGTGAGTCGCGATGCCCGAACCGCACCGGCCAGCACGCCGGGGGTGAGAATCCGGGCTCCATCGATCATAACGGCCAGCAGGTGCCCGCGGGCCGTGGCGGCAGCGGTATTGATGGCGGCGGCCGGCGAGGCGGTCGGCCGATCAAGCCGCAGATAACGGAACTCCGGACCCAACTCGCCCATCAGTGTCGGCGGCAGCGGCTGGGCGGAGCCGTTGTCGACGACGATCACCTCATGGTTCAGCGACTGGACATCCCGCTGGTAGCGGCGGGACAGCGAATGGAGCGTGCGCGGAGCTTCCCGCTGCATATTGAAGACCACGACGATGATGGAAAGGTCGAGTTCTGGCACTGGTCGGTTCCTGCCTTCTTCGGCGGGCAAGACAGAGCATATTGCACGGCCGCAGCAGCCGCCAGTGTGCTGCGTCGCTCTGATGTCAACTTAAAATCGGGGTGGCATGGCCAGATCGGTACTCCGCGGATTCCCATAGGGACGCACCTAGCAGACTCCGATGGGGACGCACCTAGTGCTGTTCTCACCTCAAACCCGCCTTCGCATATTGGTTCCCGCCTTTGCCACGCACCGTGTGCTCTAGACCCAGTTGCTTCACCGCCTGGCCATTTTATGCATCATCGCCGAAAGGCTGGGTGCGCGATAGGCTCAGTTCCCATCGTGCAAGAGCAGAGTTTGAACAGGAGTTAGCGGAGAGAGCAGAGAAGAGTGGATTGCCTCAGTTTCCTTCGTCACGGCGAATCTTCGATCTGCTGCCTCCTGTAGGGAAATGGAGTGTTGCATCGCTGCCAGGCCGCCGATCGTGGCCGGCTGGCCGCATGGCGCTTGCTGCCGATCTTCACCGAGACGCAGCGAGTTGATCGTCTGGGGCAGGCGGCGTTGTAAGGCGGATGCGTAGCCGGGCGGCGGTCTGGCTGATCGAGGGTCGTTCGGCAGGTTGAGTCACGGGTCGCCCTAAGCACGTCAAAGACGTGCGCCACGAATCATGGCATGCGGTGGGGTGAACCCGCACCAGGAGAGAAAAGGCGACGGAGATACAGTTAGTCAGCAACATTTATCGAGATAAGGTAGTATAGATGATCATGAAGACAATAACATCGCTCTTTTGCGGCGTGCTGGCGATTCTGTGGACCTTGTGCGTCGCGGGTAGCGCCCGGGCTGCGGATGAGGTGGTGGTGCCTGAGACGGGGGTGGTGGTCTCTGTGCCCTACTCTGCTCCGGACAAGGGATTCGTCAGTCTGGCGCTCTACGACAAAGAGGGCGTGCTGGTACGGAGCCTTCTGTTCGCCCAGGCGGTGGAGAAGGGCCAGCACAGCGTGCAGTGGGATGCCACATCCGACATGGGGCTGCCGGTGCCCGCAGGCACTTACACTCCCAAAGGCGCGTTCTTCACCGAAAAGCCGTCGCTGGAGTACGTAATGGCCGTGGGAAAGAGCGGAAATCCGCCTTACCGAACACCTGACGGCAAGGGTGACTGGGGCGGCAACCTTGGCGGCCCTGCAGGCATCTGTGCCAACAGCAAGAGCATCATGATGGTCTGGGGTTGCGTGGAGGACAATCAGGTCACAGGCATCCAGCAGATGGATTCCGATGGCAACATTTCCATGCGGTATTACTCGTTCTATCCGTGGGACTCGCGCATGGCGGGCGCCATGGACGAGAAAAACCTGTACCTGGGCATCCTCAATGGGGGGAAGAAACAGTTGGAGATCGCGGCGTATGTGCTGGGCGAGCCTCGGGGGAAGATACTTACCGCGCTGCCCACCAAGCCCCATCAGGATCAGACTGAAACTCGCTGGAACGGCCGTTTCAGCGCCCACCTCGACGGACTAGCCATCACGGCGGACACCATTTATGCCACGGTCGGGAGCGACGACGCACTGTTTGTCATCGACCGCGCCAGTGGCAAGATCCGTAAGCAGATCACCATGCCCACCCCTCGCGGCGTGGCGGTGTTTGGCGGGCGGGTGTACGTCACCAGTGGCGGCAAAGTGCTGCAGTTGGCGGCCGATGGCACCGTGCAGGCAACCGTGGTTGATCAGGGCGTCATGGCCCAGCCGCGAGCGCTGGCGATCGACAGCACGGGGAAGCTATATGTGGCCGACGGTCGTATCGGCGGGGCCCACGAGGTCAGCACCGGCACCGGGACGGGACAGGTCTGGGTTTTTTCGCCGGCCGGCAAACTGCTCAGCAAGATCGGCAAGGAAGGCGGGGCGCCGCGCAATGGCCGGTTTGATGCCAATGCGATTGGCGACGTCACCTATATGTGCATCGGTCCGAATAACCGCCTCTGGGTGCAGGACATCGCCACCAGCTTCCAGCGCACAAGTCGCTGGTCGCCTGATGGCAAGTTGGAGCGGCAGTGGTTCGGCCGCAAACTGACGCTGTCCAACGACCGGGTCAATCCCGCCCGGCCCAACGAGCAACTGCTGTTCTGGGATGCTTTTTCCGACGAGCCGGGCATCTCGGCATACGAAGTGAACGTCAAAGACAAGACATGGACGCCGTCGTGGCACTACGACAACACTTGGGCCGAGATGTATCAGGAGGATGTGTTTCTCAGTAATAGTCACAGCAATCCGCTGGAGCCGAAGCGCCATCCGGTGTTCATTTATGACTCGGATCACCCGGTCACTTACAAGGGTCACAATTACTTCATGCCTGAGTCGGGCAATGGTGACGGCGGCATATTCATCTACTCACCCGATCAGAAACCCAAGCGCGTGGCGCTGGTCGGCTATCACCGCTGCGAGAAGAAGGACGGCAAGATCGAATCCTTCTATGACAACGGGCCCAACAACTGGTTCACCTGGGCCGACCGCAACGATGACGGCAAGATGGCGATCGATGAGATCACCTATACAGCCGCCCCGGCGATGCTCGGCAAGACCACGCGGCTGTGGTCGGCGTATCTCGACGACCAACTGAACGTACATATGAAACGCCCTGTGGATGATGGCAACGGACGCTATCACTTGGTGGACAGCATTCTGCCGCTGAAGGAACTGCTGCCCAATGGCGCGCCGGTGTACGACTGGAGCATGCTGCGCGACACCATCGTGCTGCAGCCGCCGAACCTCAATGGCGGCGACGAAACGAAGAAAGTCACCAACTGTGACATTCCCCTTCCGGTGGAGACCAAGGACGCGTACTACGCCATCGTCACTCCCGCGTGCGACCAGCAATTGAAGTTGCCCGGCATCGATGGCGAGGGCTGGTGGGCCAGCCGTAACTGGCGCAAGAGATTGGCCCGCTTCGACAAGACCACGGGCAAGTGCCTGTGGGCCGTGGGCCGACGTGCTCCCGGCCGCGCTGAACCCGGACAAATGTACTTCCCGGCCAAACTCGCCGGTGAAGCCGGCGGGGCCCTATTCATCTGCGATACCTTGTCGCTGGCCTGGGCTTGGAATACCGATGGGCTGTACCTCGGCCGGTTGTTCAATGATACGGGCACCGGCATCGCAGACGCGTATTCCCACTACGGCGAACTGCAGTCGATGGCTGTATGGACCGACCCCAACGACGGGAAGATATACCTGGCGGCCGGGGCGCAGGGCAGCATGATCTACGAGGTCAACCTGCCGAAACTGCAGCCGTTGGGTGGTGCGGCGATCAATGTCACCGCCGAGCAGAGCGCCCAGGCCAGGCCATGGGATCCCGACGGCACCCCGCCGACGAGTCATCCGAGCTACACGGCGGCGTTCACTCAGGTAGCGCCCGTTATCGATGGCGATCTTTTCGGTGCCGACCGCGACCTTTGGTTCCGCGTCGACGGCAAGCCACGCCCGGAGATGCTGGTGTTGCTGGATGGCAAGCGTCTGGCCAGCGTCCGCGCCACGTACGATGCCCAGAATCTGTACCTGGCTTACCAGGTCAGCGATGCCAATGGTCCCTTGAACTCCGGGAGTGAACTTCCCTACAGCCCGTTTGTCAGTGGCGCGTACGTTGACTTCTCGGTGGGGCCTGATTGGCGCACGCCAAACCGCGACGTTTCCGAAGGGGATGTCCGCGTGGTCGTGGCCCGGGTGCGCGACGGCGGCGGCGTCAAAGACTTTGAGCAGGGCTTCTGGCAGAAGAAGGCCGGCGGCGCCCACCCGCAGACCATCAAGTCGCCTGCTGCCCAGGTGCAGTTCGGCCACATCGGATCAGTGCCCGGACTGAAGATGGCCTGCAAGGTCGGCGCCAAGGACGCGCGTAGCGGCTTGATCACCTATACGGTGGAGATATCGGTACCGCTGGCGAGCATCGGCGTGGCCCCAGCGGCCGGCAAGACCGTCGGATTTGACGCCTCGGTGGGCGTGGCAAACGCCACCGGGGATCGCCGCGAGCGGGCTGCCCACTGGGGCGGTCTGTCAGAGGGCGTGGTCGTAGACCGCCCCGGCAGCACCGAACTGCTGCCGCGCACCTGGGGCTCGCTGACCTTCGGACCCATGCGGGCGAAATAGAGCGAAGAGCGAAATGCCTCACGCTCTGCCTGATTGACTGATGCTGGTGCGCTTCATCGCGCACCAGCATTTTTGTTGGCGAACTGCCGGATCAAACCCCGGCCGATACCGTCAGGCACGGCCGTATCCCGCAGCGGCGAGTCGGAGTCCCGCCAGGCCGCGAGCCCAGTGGACGCGGGCCCGATCGCGTGATCCGCCCGGGTGGCCTGCCGGGAGTTGAGCCTGTCCCGCAGCCCGCGGTTCGGTGCTGATGGATGGACGGTCCGACGGGTCACGGCGTTGGGACGGGAGCACGCAGTGCGTGGCGAAGACCGGAACTAATGGGAAGGAGGCCGCAAAGTGACCAAATCTAGGGGCGCCCCGCTCGGACTCCCGCGGGCAATCCAGAAATCCAGCCCCATTGAGCAGCAGCGCACCGGTGGCACATGCGCCCTCGCTTGTAGCAATTACCGCCTCGCGGCAGCGAGTCCTTACTCCGCTGCTGCTCAATGGGGCGGCCGATCTCCACCAGGTAAGCTTCGCGCGAAGGATCCCGACGGGCACTGAGCGGCACCCGGTGGCCAGAGTATAGGGCGTGATCCGCGGACCAAGCGTGGGATGCTCCTGTGCGGGCGAGGACGCCATGCACGACCGAGAGAGTAGTGCGTGGCGTCCTCGTCCGCACATGAATACCCCGTGCATCATCAGCGAGACAAACGCCCCACCATCCAAGCCATCACGCAAGCCTGAACGTTTGTGGCCTGCCTGTGCGGGCGAGGACGCCACGCACGACCGAGAGAGTAGTGCGTGGCGTCCTCGTCCG
>JBBQTU010000016.1:0-31616 GCA_038213005.1 Tepidisphaerales bacterium
AATGCCTCGCTTTCGAGAAAGATGGCACTCTCTGGGCTGGCACCCAGTGTGATGGTCTGGCCGTCGCCAAAGGCCCCGCCTACAAGTCTTGGAAGCAGATTACCGGCCCGGACAGACTCCCTCTCGTCCCGGCCGGCGCGGGTCTGCCCTCCAACTTGATCAACGACATGCTCGTCGGGCGAGATGGCACCCTCTGGGTCGCCACCACCACCGGGCTGGCCTTCTCGCGTGACCGTGGCCGATCCTTCCGCTTCGTACGTGGGGCCGACTGGTCCGACAAGGTCAAAGGGCTCTATGGCGCTGCCCCCAAGGACTGGAAGCCGGCCGACGCGCCCACCCTCAACGAAGACTACACCACCTGTCTCGCCGAGGACTCCGCCGGCCGCCTCTGGGTTGGCCACCGCCAGCAACCCTATGAGGTATTGAGCGCCCGCGACGGCAGCCGAATGCATCAGGGCGAGCAGAAATACGCAGTGGGCAAGGCGCTCAAGGATCAGGATCATTACGTCACCCGCATCATCCCATCTACCGCGGATGCCCCAGCTATTCTCGGCCGCTATGGCTTCGGCTTGTCAGTTTCATCATTCGCCGACGATGCCGCTGCTGTCGGCCGCCGACCGCTCGCCGCACCTTCGCCAACAGTGGCGCGCGCTGTTGAGGTGCCAATCGCCACTGCCGGCAAGATGCCCGAGTTGCCACGCGCCGCCGCTCCCGCCCTGTCTGCGGATGTTGATAGTCTGCTGGCCCGAATGAAGAACGCGCCAGGCAAGCGACTCCAGCCCGGCGAGGCCGTGTTCGTCGGCGACGACTGGGCCACCAAGGGCGACTGGATCGGCCGGTACGGACGGCAGTTCACGGTCCTCTGTGCGGCCAACTCTCCGATGGATCACGAGGTGGCGTTCAGCGACTATGCGACGGTCGACGGCTCGATAGGCCCGCATCATGACGGCAAGAACGCCCTGCGATACTGGGTTCACTGGCCACGATCCGATGACCCGCGCGTCCTCTACAACCCCTGCCTGGGCTATCGCCGGCAGTCCGAATGGGATGACAATGGCGAGAGCTATGCCCAGACCTACGAAGGCCCCGACGTGTGGGTTTCCGTGGCCATCCCCGCCGGCGTCCACTACCTGTCGTTCTACTTCTTCAACAAGGATGGGCACGAAGCCGCCAACCGCTATCGCGATTACGTTATTGAGGTGCGCCAATCCGCCGGTGGGGATTACGACGCCATCTTGCGCCGCCCCATGCTTGCCATCACCCGCGTCCGCGACTTCTGGGGCGGGACCTACAAGACGTTTGCCGTCGCCGGTCCCAGTTCATATCTCGTCAAGATTGCCAAGAACGCAAGCCTCAACGTGATCGTTTCCTCGGTAATGGTCGATTGCCTCGCCGGCCCGCCTGCAAATCCCGATCTTGAGCAGCCGGCCGGATTGCCGCGGTTTGGCGGCATGGACTATTGCCCCAAGTCGATTGAGCAAATTACCGGCCACGTACCGGCCGAAGCGATTGAACGATGGAAGTTGTTTGCTGCCAACGGGCTGAAGAAGCAGACCATCGCCATGCGTCGCGAAGTGGGCCTGCAGTTCTATCGTTGGGCCGCGTCGCACCCGCAGTCCAAAGAAGCACTCGATTCCTGGCGCTGGCCGCTGCATCTTTGGACGCAGGCCGACCGTGCCGGATTCGTCGCCACGGTGCGCGAAGCCCGCGAGAAATATGCCAAGTTGAACAACATTCCACTTGAGATCAAGTGATCCTGGTGATCTGAACGAAGGGATGGGAGAGATAAGATGAAACTGCGTCTAGCAATGATCCTCGGCCTGCTGGTGGTGTCATCGTTCTGGCTTCTGGCCGATTCCGGTCCTGTCCAACTGGACATCAGGGTGACGCTCAACGCGCCGGTTACCAGCCCGGTGCCGATGAACTCATTCGCCACGATTTCGCTGACGGCCGAGGATATCAGTTCTACGACCATCACAGACGAAACACAGGGCGCCAAGCCAACCTGCGAGTGGACCATCACCGTCACGCCGCCCACCGGGTCAAGCTACACGCGCACCGGCTCAGGAATGAACTACATTTTCCGCGAAAAGCTCACCAACTACGGCCAATGGAAGTTCAAGGCCGAGGCACAGGTAACCTGCACCAGCGGCGACGGGCAGACGTTTGAAGGCCACGGCACGTCCGGCGAGATCAGCGTCATGGCGGTCGCCGCCGACGTGATCGAAGGCCCTACCGTCGTCAACGTCGGTGAAACGGCCAACTATACCGTATCCGCACTCCCGGCCGGCCAGACCTTCCCCGCTGGGTATCCCGTCTGGTCGATCAACACACAGACACTGAACACCAACTTCCAGTCCTCTGGCGCCAATGCGAGCATCACGCCCACGGCCAGGGGCGAAGTCCGCATCTATGCCAGGTGCGGCACGCGCCCGTTCATCCTCGTCAAGATTGTTGATGGCACGCAGAATCCGCCGCCTCCCAATTTCCCGCCGGGCAAGTACGATGAGACCCTGGGCAATATCGATCTGGTGGCCGCGCCCGGCAATATCCGTGTTCCAGGAATCTCGCAGCTCACCGCCACGGTGCGCGACCGCAAGGGCAATCCCGTCAGCGGTGTCACCGTCACCATTCTCCCGGCCGGCAGCCCGCAGCCAGGGGCAGCCACCGACGCCCAAGGCAAGACTTCCTTTAGCGTCACGCCCCTTGTCACGACCACCTATTTTGCCACTGCTCCGCAATATGGCATCGACAGCGCTACGGTGTCGGTGGTCCCACTCGGCTCCCCCACGATTGACCTCAAGGCCGAAAAGACCACCATCTCTCGCGGCGAGAGCGCCCGTCTCACGATAACCCTAAAGAATAGCAATGGCGACCTGATGGGCGGCCATGTCCAGATCAAGGTGGGAGACGTCGTTCGCGCCGAGCTGGATGTTCCCGCCGACGGACCTTCCATCGGCTTGGCCACCTATAGCGACTCTCCCACCCAGACCACCCGCTACACCGCCGTCCATACAGCCAACGGCACCTCAATCAGCGACTCGGCTCAGGTTCGCGTGATCGTCCCCGAGAATGTTCTATCTGTCAGCGACAGGATATGGGGCAAGACGCTGGAAGATGATGACGACACCGACAACAGCCCGGCCAGCCCGTTGGCCGTCGGCCCCAAGACTCTGGGCAAGGACGCCGATCAACTCGGTCGCCTCGCCATCGAGTTGTCCGACCCCGGCACGGCGCAGTTCCCATGGGCGCTGCACAGCAAGGCCACGGGCAACCCCGTTGTCCAGAACATGCAGGGCATCTTCAATGCGACCACGCACTCCGTCGACTACGACGCCTTGGCTCCAGGCAACCAGTACTACGTGGAAGTCACCAAAGTCGGCGACTCGGCCTTCAAACGCCGGATCGATATCGACGCGCCACGCGTGAATATAGAGGTGACGCCGAATATCACGACCGTTCCTGAGGCTACGGAAGAGGATCCAGGTGCTGGGATCTCGGGTATCGGCTCAACCACTTTGGTCGCGTATCCGACAGGTCTAGTCGGAACCGACGGTGCCGTCATCTATCCCCGCCAACTCACATGGGACAACTCGGACAGGGTGGTGGTGGAACGCGTGGTGGACAGCAACAACCAAGTTGTGTGCCAGAGTCCGGTAAGTCTTGCTGCGAATGACGTCCGGGCCGAATTTCGTGTTCGACCCACTGCGCAGCTAACCTCCGCTGACCGCGTCCAGTTTCGTTTGGGTGTTACGGGCAGTCAGCTTCATGACGTCGTAGTTCTTCGCAGTCCTCAGGTGAAGCTCACAGTAGATGGTCTGACTGAGAGCCTCAAGAAGAGCGAAGGCATGTTTGTCGTCATCAACGATAACTGGGACGAGCAGAACCATGACATTGCTGGCCAACTTGTGCCGGACAATCTGCCGAACTACAACGCTTCGACACACGCTTCGGCGCATCGCGCTGTCGCCAACGACACGCAACTTCGACACGGGCAGCTTCAGTTGGACGCCGCTGGGGCGTGGTCCCTCGATTGGGGTTCCGCGAATACCACCCTTAAGGTATGGCGGACCGTTGGATCGGAACTTCAGGAAGTGTTCCGCGGCCAGGAGTTCGGTGTTCCCGACCGATGTACAATACCTCTGTTGTTCGAGGGCATGCAAGCCAGCGCCAGCACCGGCGATACGGTTGTGCAAGCTCGCTTTCAGCCATTTGGCGGGGTTCCCGCCGAAGATAGTCTGAAGGCGACGGTAGTGCAGATGCGCTTCGGGGCTAACGAAAAGACGCGTCCCGCGCCTCCAGGCCCAAGCTATATCCTGGGACGTAACGCGGGCATCGGTGAGCTGATGGCTACACCAATTAGCGTGGTCTTTTCGCCGAATGACCTTGATTCCCAAGCGGATGGCCACTCGAACACATCCGTGAAGTGGACCGTTGCCTCCGTCGAGTACAGAGCCGCGCCCGATGCAGCGTTCGGCCCTCCGCCGCAAGGATTGGTGGCGGCGGCTGGGTTCTCAAGCGTCTCCACGCAACCTGGCACCTCGGTGGCCAGCCTCCCAGGAAGGTACGCAATCTTGATGACTACGTTGCCCAAGGAGGGAGAGTGGAAGATCGGGATTCGGGCGGAGAGCCAAGGATGGCCGGCGACAGGGCTTTGCGCCTCAGGCGAGGTCAAGATCAGCGTAGACGACATCGTTGTTGAGATATTGGAGGTCCGGTCGAATCAGTTCGCCGGGCAGTCCGTCAACCGTTTGCTAGGACATACCGGCTCGGTGAAGGAATACATGCTGATGGGAGGGGATAGCGTCGTTGTGAAATATCGCATCTTTCCTGACAACGCGATCGCCAAGTCTCACGTCCAGATCGTAACGCAATGCCAACCTTGCACAAACGGGTCGGCTCTCCCAGCGGATTCGAACGAGGTGGTGGTAAAGGTCGGAGCCCTCTCAACAGCAGTGGTGGGGGATCCTGGCGTGTCTGACTGGGCAGTTGGGTGGATGCGGGATAACGATAAGGTGTTTCTCGATACCCACTTTCCAATCAAGTGGGTATCGTTCGATGCCTATGATTGGTCGGTGCAAGTGGTGTTGGCCAAGGTCGGTCTGGCTACGTTCACGAGACTCCCGTATGCCCAGGATCTCCTAAATACCTTCGTCAATGGAGGCCCAGCAGCAGCGCTTGCCGACCAGGCCCTGCCTTCCAGCGTCTCCGCTGACGCCCCTTGGCTCGACCACAACGTGGGATTTGTTCCTGCAGGCCAGTCTGGCCCTGTAAATAAGTACGTCTACGGTGGGACATCCACGTTCTCATCCAAAGTATCGGATCACGCAAACCTTCGATCAAGCGTGATTGCCTCGCTTGTCAAGCACAAGCAAGAGGTGCTTGCGTACAAGTGGACGAATGGGGAGGCGACACACACCTTCCCAGCTTGGTTCGACACGATTGCGGTCGATTTCAAGCCGCCAGGCACGGATATCAATGTTTGGGGTGATGCGATGGATGTCCACTTCGCCATCGGCAAAGCGGACGCGTGGCTTCTGATGAGGGTTGAGGTTGAGGCCGGAACCTTGAATGTGGTCAAGATTCAGGCTATGGGCCAACTTGATGACCTGTATGACTGGGACTACACTTACGACCCTCATGAGGCCAGAGTACAAGCTGGCTATGACACTTTGGGGGCTTGCGGACACATCTGCCGGACTGAGGTAGTCATCGGCTATGTGCAGTCCTATTTAGGTTCAGGTAGCGCTCCATATTCCTTCAAATGAGGTCACGCGAATGAGGCACTTTGTGATACTTGCATGCTGTGGAGCGTTCCTGCTGGGCCTGCTGACGGTCGGCGACCGCGCGTGGGCCGCCCCTGCGACATTACCGTCAGGACCTGTATGGACGAGCGTTGCCGCCTTGCGTTCCGACCCGGTCTTCTCCTCTTGGCCTCGACTCGCGTCAAGGCAGAAGGGCGACGCGACACCACGAACCGAACAAGCGAGGTTCGTTGCGGAACAGGCAGTCACCGTGCTCCGTGGCAAGGTGGTCAGTGAAAGACTATCGGAAGAAGATGCCAGTGAGATATGCGAAACGGCTGGTTTCCTGATGCGAACGTTTCAGCAGGCCGGAGGCTACAGCAATCACATTTACACAGACTCGGCAAAGCGGATCGGACTTGTGGCGGTGTCGCGTTACCTCATCACCCCCGACGCCAAGCTGCCGAACGCGGAGCAACTGCTGGCGTTGGTGTCTTTGCCAGTCTTGCCGCGCGGGGATCTGGATGCCGTCGTGCGTGAGGAGTTGGGCATCGATACCCACGGCTCCATTGCGGCTGACAAGCACGACGCGGGGTTTTTAGGCCGTCTTTACACGGTGTGCGGCAGTGACTGGGAGATATCCTCCATCGCCCCAGTTTCGGCACAGAGCGATTTGTCGAATCAGACACTCGAGAGCCAACCCGACCTCTGCAAATTCGCGTCTCGTCTGGTGACGACTGACGCGTATGCTGCAACTCCACTGAGTGGGACGATTGGGTTTCTGAAGCGGGGCGGGTTGCTGGCCAATGCTAACCAGGCTCAATCGAAGGCGTTTGATGCCCTCATGGGCGACTCAGTCTTCGACTACAAATTCGAACTGGCCAACATCAAGCGGTTGAGGCCTGAGCACGTTGGGGCCGTCACCAGTGCCTTGTCGCTCCCGTCGGCGAAATTCAACGTCTTGTTGCACGACGTGAGCAGCAGCGAGGAAAGACCGGCAGAAGCGAAACCGGCCGCGCCTTCCGTGAGCAGCCTTCGTCCGCCCGCTGCGAGGAAGATCGAAGGGGCGCCCGCCACGACCCAGCCGTCCGAACCAGCATGGGCGAGCGTTGCAGCCTTGCGTTCCGACCCAGTCTTCTCCGCCTGGCCGCGGCTCGTGTCCCAGCAGAAGGGCGACGCGACACCACGAACCGAGCAAGCACGGCTGGTTGCCGAGCGAGCGATCAGCGTGCTCTGTGGCAAGGTGGTCGGTGAGAAGCTGTCGGAGGAAGATGCCACTGAAATCTGCCAGACGGCTGGCTTCCTGATGCAAACGCTTCAGCAGGCAGGCGGCTATAGCAATCACATCTACGCAGACTCGGCCAAACGGATCGGACTTGTGGCGGCGTCGCGTTACCTCATCGCGTCTGAGGCAAAGCTGCCGAAGGCCGAGCAACTGCTGGCGTTGGTATCCTTGCCGGTCTTGCCGCGCGGGGACCTGGATGCCGTCGCGCGTGAGGAGTTGGGCATTGATACTCACGGCTCCATCGCAGCCGACAAGCGAGACGCGGGCTTTCTGGCACGTCTTTTCGCTGTGTGCGGCAGTGACTGGGCAGCTTGGATAGGAGGCCCAATCTCCGCAGACCGGGATGTCTCCAACCGGAGGCTCCAGACGAAGCCGGACATTCCTCGGCTCGCATATCGGCTCGTGGAGACTGATGTCAGCCTCACCACCTACCTGAACGGAACCATCGCGTTTCTCAAGCGAGGAGGAACTTGGTCGGATGTAGGCCCCGCTGGCCCACGGAACTTTGGAGCCGTCATGGGCAATTCGGCCTTCGAGTATAAATCACAACTCGCGGGAATCGGACAGTTGTGGCCCGATCACATCTCAACGGTACGCGATGCTTTCGCTCTGCCGTCCCAGACGCGGAACGCGCTATTGAGCGACGTGAGCGGCGAGGACAATACGGAGGAGATCCGGCGCGAAGCGCAGCGCCGCATCCACGGTGCGTCGCCATCAACTCAAGGCGCTAGCCCGAGCGGAAAGATGGACATCCGGCCCTAACGCGCGAATGGTGAGGTACCGCGACGCGGTTGGTTCGCGCCGCCGGCCGAACCTGGATAAAGGGAACCTGGATAAAGGGTCAACCTGGATAAAGGGTCAAAGCATATTGGCGTCCGGCCGGATGGCCGGTGATGCGCGGGAATCGACTCCCCAGGCGGCAGAGCCATGAGGTGATGAGGACACAGCGGTCCGGCCAGGGCTTGGCCGAGCTGCGACCTTCCAGTTCGCCCCATGAGTTGGAACTGGCGTGAGCCAGATCAAGGGTAAAGTCGAATCGCTTGGCCGAGCCTCGCGGCTGTTGGCTGTGAATGCTGCACCGCACGACGTGGAGCCGATCATCTAGCGGATCCAGTTCGATGCCGGGGGAGACGATTTGCAAGGGAAAACGCAGAAACCGGATAAGGACACGGCTCAGGCGCCGATGGGGACTGATGGGGGTTGGCCGAGCGGCGGACACCTCAGCGCCTGCAACTCCTGCCTTTCTGCCATGCTGGTGGGACAACCAGGCCTTGTCCCGGACGCTGGCAAGGGTTCTTCGGCGCAAGATTTGCTCCACCTCCTGCTTCCTTGGCCTGTCAGAAGGCGGTCTGTGCCGCTTCCTTGACGCGCCTGTCATTTGTGGAAGGAGTCCCTTCATGTATCACCACGTAAAAAAGCTGATGTACACGGTTCGTGTTGATGAGGCCGAACCGCGGTTCGGCAACATGCTACTAGAGCAGTTTGGCGGGGCTAACGGCGAACTGGCGGCCGCCATGCAGTACACCATCCAAGGGCTAAATTGTCCGGACGCGGCTTGCAAGGATCTGCTGATGGACATCGGAACCGAGGAGCTCAGTCACCTGGAGGTGATCGGCAACCTGGCACGGCTGCATCTGAAACCAATGAAGACCAACCCAAAGGCCGCCGAGGCCGATCCGCTGGCCGCGATAGCAGGTGGCGGCGGCGTCAATTTGTACAACTCACAGGGGAACCCCTGGACGGCCGATTATCTCAAGATCACTGGCGAACTGGACGTGGACCTGCGGAGCAATATCGCCGCGGAGGCACGGGCCAAGATTGTCTACGAACGGCTGATGAATTTCTGTGACGATGCCGGAACCAAGGAGGCGCTGCAGTTTCTCATGACGCGGGAGATCACGCACATGAAGGCGTTTGCCGCGGCACTGGAGAGCCTGGGCAAGCCGGCTTTCTCGATCGGAAAGATCCCGCCGACGGAGGGGATTGTGGATCAGTTCTTTAACACATCGACCGGTTCGGGCGATAGCGGCGACATGGCCGACGCGGATGCCACGGGACCGTGGAACGACGGCAGCGTGCTGGAATTGGCCGAGTCGGCGGTGGTCCAGGAGATCCACGCCGGCAACGGCCACGCATCACGCGACGGAAGTCGGGCCAAGACCCGGCGATAGCCTCGGCCGACGGGAATGCTGCACCGCACGACGTGGAGCCGATCGTCTTGCGGCTCCAGTTGGATGCCGGCGGAGTCGATTGGCATTCCCACTCGCAGTGCATCGCCGGCGAGAGACGCTCCATGCAACGAAACCGGCCAACGAAACCGGCCACCCTGACTTGCGTCGGGGTGGCCGGGGTTAAGGCCGATTTGCATTTCAGAATTTCAGAATTGCAGATCTCAAATCTGAGATATGAAATCTGGAATCTGAATCTGAAATTCTCTGCTTACTGGCCGATCTTGAGATCGCCCAGGCCGCTGCTGTTCTCGCCGCCTTCGAGACCGCCGCGCAAGCCCTTGACCTTGGCTCGCTCGGAACGCTCGACTTCCTTCTTCTCCTCTTCCTGGGCCCACTGGGCGCGCTTGAGGGACAGTCCGATCTTCCGCTCGTCGCCATCGACGCGCAGAATCTTGACGTCCACTTCCTGGTTGACCTTGAGCGCTTCTTCGGGCTTCTCGATCTTCTGATCCGAGATTTCCGAGATGTGCAGCAGGCCTTCCAGACCCGGTTCCAGTTCCACGAAGACGCCGAAATTGGCGATCTTGGTGACGTGGCCCTTGACCACCATGCCCGCGCGATAGTTCTGCGGGATCACGGTCACCCACGGATCTTCCTGCATCTGCTTGAGACCCAGGGCGATCCGCTGCTTCTCCTGGTCGACCGACAGGACCACGGCCTGGATGTCGTCGCCCTTCTTGAGCAGTTCTGAAGGATGGCCAATCTTCTTGGTCCACGACAGGTCGCTGACATGCAGCAGCCCGTCGATGCCTTCTTCGATCTCCACAAACGCGCCATAGTTGGCGATGTTGCGGACCTTGCCCTTGACCACGCTGCCCGGAGGATACTTCTCGGCGACGCGCTCCCAGGGATTCTCCTCAACCTGCTTCATGCCCAGGCTGATTTCCTGTTTGTCCTTGTTGATATCCAGGACCTTGACCTTGACCTTCTGGCCCACGGCGATGAGTTCGCTGGGGTGGTTGATCCGCTTGGTCCAGGACATCTCGGAGATGTGCACCAGGCCTTCGACGCCGTCCTCGAGCTTGCAGAACGCGCCGTAGGACATGATGTTGACGACCTCGCCCTCCTGCACTGCGCCGACGGGGTACTTCGTCTCGATGTTTTCCCAGGGCGAAGCATCCTTCTGCTTCAGGCCCAGGGCGATCTTTTCCTTTTCCTTGTCGATCTGCAGAACCTTGACCTCGATCTCCTGGTCGATCTTCAGCAGTTCGCTGGGGTGGTTGATGCGGCCCCAGCTCATATCGGTGATATGCAGCAGACCGTCCACGCCCCCGAGGTCGATGAACGCGCCGAAGTCGGCGATGTTCTTGACCACGCCCTTGATCGTCGAACCGATCTCCAGGGTCTCGAAGGTGCGTTTCTTGAGCTCTTCACGCTGCTGCTCGATCATCTTGCGGCGGCTGATGACGATGTTGCGACGCTCTTCGTCGATCTTCAGGATGACGGCGTCGATTGAGCGGCCGATCCAGTCGGAAATCTCGCCGGGGCGGCGGATGTCCACCTGGCTGGCCGGGAGGAACACCGGCACGCCGATGTCCACCAGCAGGCCACCCTTGATCTTTTTGGTCACCTTGCCAGTAACCGGGTCGCCTTCCTTCTTGCTGTTCATGATCGCTTCCCAGTTGATGATGCGATCAGCCTTGCGCTTGCTGATGCGCACCGACCCGGTGTCCGGGTCCACTTCTTCAACCAGGACGCTGACGGCGTCTCCGATCTTCACGTTCTCGGGTTCATCAAATTCGTTCTTCTCCAGGATGCCTTCGGACTTCTGTCCGAGCTCCACAAGATAATCATCGCCGGCCATGCCGCTGATGCGACCCTTGACGATGGCGTTGGGGGAGAGATCCTGGACCTCATCGCTCTTGACGAGCACATTGAGATCGTTGGCGGCGTCGCCGAGCGCGACGTTCACTGCGGCCGCGACTTCGACATCGAGATCGCCGAGTGAATTAATGAGATTGTAGTCGACCATAAGAAAATGAACCCTTTTGCGTGGCCCGTTTGAGGCATAAGACTCGCCAGCGTCCACGCTGTGCCGGCGAGACAAACCATGAAACCCCCGCCGGAACACCCGGCAAGGCGAGCCACGTAGTATACGGATGGCGAAGAGGCGGACAAGGCTCGCCAGGGAATGTTGCGACTCCGGTTTGTCGGGCGGCGGCTGGCCTTGCCAGGATGCCGGCCGCGGCCCCTTGGATAGTGCGAGCGTGCTGCTGCCCAGCGCCCCGTGAAAGCCGCCTCCTGGGCCCGTCGCCAAAGAGTTGCCAGGCCGCCCCGGCTGCCCATTTCGGCCCTCGCCGTCACCCCTCCCTCGTCGCAGGCCGCCAAGACTTACGTGCGATCGGATGGGCAAGATGCGCACGTTTTTCAGGGGTGGGGGGGCGAGGGTCGGGAGAGCAGTGTTGATAAGGGCTTACGTGCGATTCAGGGGGGAAGATGCGATTGAACAGGAGCGAGCAGAGGAAGCAGAGTGCGCCGGCCAAAGCGGTTGCCCGTGCCGAGGACTATCGCTGGCGCAGCCTCTGGGTGCGGTCACAGGGCAGCCCCAGCAGAAGTCGATCCTTAGGACCGGCGCATCAATAACCGTCCGGTTCAAAAAGGCCAACCCCCTCCCAGCCTTCCCCAGGGGGGAGGAGTAAGAAAAGATCATCGCGCCCTTCCTGCCAGTTATTGATGCGCCGATCCTTACCGGGCGGCCGACGGACTGGCTCCAGCGTGTTGGCGGCCTGACACCCAAAGAGCGTTGTGTCTGGCGATTAAGCCTGGAGCGGAGCCGCCTGTTTGGCGCCGATGCCTGGACAATGAAACTGGTGAGCCAATCGGGGCTGGAACACACAATCCGCCGGGAAGGCCGTCCGAAACGGGAGAAGAGTGATGGGGACTGGCCCGACAATCTTCTGATTTGGGTTGCAGACTCTCTTCTCTTGTAGAGCAATCGCCCCACTTCTTCTTTTCCTGAGTAGATTTAAAGGAATAGAATATCAGCCACAGATGGGGCACTGATGCTCAGAGATTCAAGCCCCGTTGCCCATCGGTGCGCATCTGTGGTTGATCCGTGGCAATACTCTTTGGTTGCGGCTCTGCCGCGCCATGATCATTGCGCTCTTTGCGGCAGGTACCTCCTCTGCGGCGACTATCGAGCAGCCCTCGCGGCTGGCGCGGGCAGCACTTCGAAGCCCCGCCTGCGAGCGGCTTTCCTTGTTTGGTGCCGCTGCCATAACCAGACGGTGGGGAGGATGCCGGTGATGAGTGTCAGCAGCCAGTAGGGAAACAGCCAGGATGTCTGCACGTTGCCATTGGGTTGAGGTTGGCGGCTACTGTAGCTGGGCCATTCCCATTTATACGGGCGCGGCTGCAAGGGGAAAGTCGGGTGGAAGAAGCCTCTCGCCCCGTGCGTCCAGAAAGTACTGCCCACCGGCGGAATCTGCTTCTCTTATCGGCGCAGGTCCGCGTCACCCGCCACGGCGAGGTCTTCGATCCGCGGCCAAAGTTTCATTGGATTGAGCCCCACCGCTCACCGTGCCGTCCGAATCCGGCATGATTGTCGCGCCCGAAGATAGCTCATCCTATCTCACCCGCTTAAGGGAATCGAACCGGGGCGCAGCGAGTTGACTCGTCTGGGGCAGGCGGCGTTGTAAGGCGGATGCGTAGCCGGGCGGCGGTCTGGCTGATCGAGGGTCGTTCGGCAGGTTGAGTCACGGGTCGCCCTACGCACGTCAAAGACGTGCGCCACGCATCATGGCATGCGGTCGGGTGAACCCGCACCAAGAGGGACGAGGTGACATCCCACATGTCCTGGCCATGCTTTTGTCAATGTGGTATGTCACCTTCTTTTATCCTTTGCAGCGAGGGGTCAAGTAGGCAGCCCGCCCCGGGCGGCTTGTGGACGTCGGGAACGCGGTTGGCGGTTTCGCCTGTCGTCTTCCTACGCGGGCTGAGGGGTGGGGTGGCGGGCGTCGCGGGTGAACGGTCAGGCCCCGCCCGGGGGTGGCAGCATGTTTCGGCGATGGGACCAAGCTGGTCTGCCGGGTGTGTGGGAGCAGGCCGGGGCGGCCTGCTTACTGATACTGGATTCCGTAAGGAACGGTCATTTTCTGGGTATCGAAACACCGCACATGCTGGAAAAGTCGACGTTTCTCGGGGCAATCTGCGAGGGGTATGTCATTGCCGAAGTCATGAAGAACCGGATCAATGCAGGCCGGCGACGGGAAGCGTACTACTTTCGCGATAAAGACGGTTTGGAGGTGGATCTGGTACTGCCTCAGGCCAACGCGCGATGGGATCTCGTCGAGATCAAGTCTTCGCATTCCGCCACCGTGGCAATGGCTCACGGAATTCAACGTGTCCGAGAGGCTATGGGTGACAAGTTTGCCGGCGGCTGTGTCGTCTACCGCGAGGGCAAAACCCCAAATGAAACGCAGGCGATGCTCCCTGGTATTCGCGCTCTGACATATCCGCAGTTCCTCACGGAGCATTAGGACGTCAGGCACGGCGACAAAATAGGTTGACCGCTCTTGCTCGACCTTGAGGCCGTGCTCTTCGTTGCCTCCTGATCGGACGTTGCCTCCTGATCGGACATTGCAGTACAAACCCTCCGCGCGGTAGTGTAGAGCCCGCTTACCTCTTGGAAGGAGCAGCAATATGGCCACGGCGTGGAATGGCGAGTCGCTCTCTGGGATCATGCGTTCGTTTCAGTCGGCCTGCATCCTGCTGGCGGCGACGGAACTGGATCTGTTCACGATTCTGTCGCCCAAGGCGATCTCGGCCCATGATGCGGCCCGGCTCACCGGGTCTGATCCGCGCGGGATGCGGACACTGCTGGACGCCTTGGCGGCCATGGGGCTGCTGCTGAAGGCGGGGGAATTGTATCGGCCGGCCCCGGGAACGGTCGAGGTGCTGACCGCTGGCGGCAAGGCCACGCAGCTTGCCATGGCTCAGCACCAGGCGAATTGCCTTCGCAACTGGGCGCAGCTTGCCCGGGTGGTGAAGACAGGCAAACCTGCCAACCGCGAACCCAGCGTCCGCGGCGAGGCGGCCGACTATGCATCGTTCATCGAGGCGATGAACAACGTCTCGGCGCCGGCCGCCCAGCCGCTGGTTGAGTCGATGCCCGAGCTGAAGTTCTCGCATCTGCTGGATGTCGGCGCTGCGTCGGGGACATGGACGATCGCCTTCCTGCGGCGGTATCCCGAGGCCAGGGCGACGCTATTTGATCTGCCGGTGGTGATCCCGCAGGCTCAGGAACGACTGACCGAGGCGGGGATGGCCCAGCGCGTCCGACTGGTCGGCGGCGACTTTGCCGTCGATGCCTTGCCGCCGGGAGCCGATCTGGCATGGGTCAGCGCGATCGTTCATCAGAACTCACGCGAGCAAAATCGCAAGCTCTTCAAGTCCGTGGCCCGGGCACTGCCGGGTGACGGGCAGATTCTCATTCGCGACTTCCTCATGGACGAGTCCCGCGCGCAGCCGGCCGGCGGCGCGATGTTCGCCATCAATATGCTGGTGGCGACCGAAGCCGGTGGCACATTCACGGTCGGCGAACTGAAGGATGACCTGGAGGCGGCGGGGTTTATCGATGCACGGGTTGTTGTCGCCGATGGGACGATGAACAGTCTTCTGCTGGCGCGGAAAGAGGAATAACACCGATTCTGTCGATGGCGGGTGCACCCGAGGCATAGGGCGTGACCGGGGGGGGAAGCGTGGGGCGCTCTTGTGCGGGCGAGGACGCCTCGCACTACTTGTGCGGCAGCGCCGGTTTCAAGTGGAATCTGCATGATCACCCGCTGTGCTGGAGCCGCAGAGGCACGGGGGGGCACGTGCAGTTCCAAGGGCGCATTCGTGTCTCCGTGGTGCAATTCAGGCTTGGATTATGGGGCTGACGGCGGAGGTGAGGGTGGCGGCGCGGTGGCGGCCGGCGATTCGGCGCGCCCCCGGCGTTTGATGGCGATGTCGATCGCCATCTCGATGGCGCATTTCATCGAGCCGGGGTTGGCGCGGTTCTTGCCCACGATGTCAAACGCGGTGCCGTGGTCGGGGCTGGTGCGGATGATCGGCAGGCCGATGGTCATGTTCACCGCCTGATCAAAACCCAGCAGTTTGACGGGGATCAGGCCCTGGTCGTGGTACATCGCGACCACGGCGTCAAACTCGCCATCGCGGGCACGGATGAAGACGGTGTCGGCCGGGTAGGGGCCGGTGACGTCGATGCCCTGGTCGCGGGCCATCAGGATCGCGGGGGAGATGATCCGCTGCTCCTCGTCGCCGAACTGGCCGTTCTCGGATGCGTGCGGGTTGAGTCCGCAGACGGCGATCCGCGGCTTGGGCATGTCAAAGGCGCTCACCAGCGTCTCGTGCAGCAGTTCGATGGGCTGGAAGACGCTGCCGATATTCAGCTTGTTCCACACTGCCATCATGGGAATGTGGACCGTCGCCAGCACCACCTTAAGCGGGCCGCCGGCGAACATCATGGCGTAGCGGCGCGCCCCCGTGCGCTCGGCGAATAGCTCGGTGTGGCCGGGGAAGTGGTAGCCGGCCAGTTTCCAGCTCTCCTTGGCGATTGGGGCGGTGACCACCGCATCCGCCAGGCCGGCCTTGGCGGCGTCGATGGCGTCGATGCAGAATCGCATGGAGGCCTCGCCGCCCATCTTGCTGGGGCTGCGGACGGCCGACCCGAGGATGGAAAACTGGTCGTAGTCGACCACGACGATGTCGTGGGGATAGCTGCGCAATGGCCCGGCCGCCTGGTCTCGCCACCAGGATACCTCGATCTCGGCCAGGTCGGCGGCGTAATGCAGCATCTCGTTCATGCCATAGATGACAAAGCGTGCCCGCTGCCGCAGGGTGCGGTCGGCGATCGCTTTGACGATGACCTCGGCCCCGATCCCGGCCGGGTCGCCCATCGTGATGGCAATGGTTGGACGCGAGTCCTGCATAGTTGGATTCTTCGGACGGTAGACGCTGTTGTCCAGTCGGCTTACTTTATGGCCTATTTGAGATCGCGGGCTTCCAGCCAAGCCACAATGTGCTTGCTGACGATGTCGGTCTCCAGATTGAACGGCCAGCCGATGGGGCGGGAGCCCAGTGTGGTCAGGTCCAGGGTCGTGGGAATCAGCGCCACATCAAACGTTTCTGGGCCAATCGCCGCCACCGTCAGGCTGACCCCGTCGATGCACACCGAGCCCTTGGCTACGATGTACTTCATCAACTCGGCCGGCGGCTTCACCGTCAGGCGCACTTCCTGCTCCGTGGCAACCTTACCAACCAGATTGGCCCGGCCATCGACATGCCCCTGGACGAAGTGGCCATCCAGCCGGTCGCCCACGCGAAGCGCCCGTTCGACATTGGCGTGGTCGCCCACTTTCAGGAGGCCCAGGTTGGTCTTCTCCAGCGTCTCCTTGATGGCGTCAAAGCCAACCCGCCCAGGCTGCAACTCGGCAATGGTGAGGCAGCAGCCGTTAACGGCGATGCTCTCCCCGTGGCGGACGTCCATCCACTGATGGCCGATCCAGATGCGACGGACCATGTCGGTCTGGCTGATCTCAACGACAGGCAAGTGCGTCTCAACGATTCCTGTGAACATAGTGACGACAGATTAGCGCCTTGGCGGACAAATGCAACGGCACGGGCGAGATGGAAGCGGCGGCGCTGGTGGCCAAGGCATCAGAACTTCTGGCGCAGCCGCCGGTCATTGAGAAGGTCTGTCTCCTGACGGCGAAGTTGCCGGGATGATGGTCTCCTATGCCGGCGCCAGCACCTGGGCGCTGCGCGGCGGCAGGTAGATCTGGATTCTCTGGTTTCGGCCGTACATCGGCACATCCTGCTTCCAGTGGATCACACTTTCATCGACCAGCCCGAAACCGCCGAACCGTTTGTTGTCGGTGTTGAGGATGATCTTGTAACTCACCGGATCAGGCACCGGAATGCTCAGGTCAGCGTACGACTGCGTTGCATGAAAGTTGAACGCGAAGACCAGCGGGCCGCGACGACAGACGAGTTGCCGCGTGTCCTCGTGAACGGCCAGTTGCTCGATCAGCTCCTGGCCCAGCAGGTTGTAGTCCATATCGAGCTGCTGCAGGGCCTTGTCAAACTCGTTCAGCCCGGCATAGCGGAGGGTCGGGCTATCGACCAGTGACCACTGCCGGCGGGCGTACTGGTGGGAAAATCCGTTGCCCTCGCGCGGGAAGTCGACCCAGTCGGGGTGGCCGAACTCGTTGCCCATGAAGTTCAACCACGCCTCGCCGCCCAGGGCGAAAGTGATCAGGCGGATGATCTTGTGCAGTGCGATGCCGCGGTCGATGAGCGGGTTCTTACTGGCCTTGTCCATGTGCCAGTACATCTCCTTGTCCATCAGGCGGAACGCGATGGTCTTGTCGCCCACCAGCGACTGGTCGTGGCTCTCGGCATAGGCCACGTGCTTCTCCGCCCGGCGGCGATTCAGCATCGTGTTGTAGATATCCTGCAAATCCCAGGCTTCGTCGGGCTTCTCCTTGAGATTCCTGATCCAGTAATCCGGCAGGCCCATCGCCAGGCGATAGTCAAAGCCGATTCCACCTTCGGCCACCGGCCGGGCCATGCCAGCCATGCCGGAGACCTCCTCAGCGATGGAGATGGCCTCGGGCTTCACGGCGTGGAGCAACTGGTTGGCCAGTTGCAGGTAGACCAGGGCATCGGGATCGACGTTCTGGCCGAAGTACTGGTCATAACCGCTGAAGGATGTGCCCAGAGCGTGATCCAGGTAGATCATGCTGGTCACCCCGTCAAAGCGGAAGCCGTCAAAGTGGTATTCCTCCAGCCAGAAGCGGACGTTGCTCAGCAGGAATCGCTGCACCTCGTACTTGCTGTAGTCAAACAGCAGCGAGTCCCAGGCCACGTGCTGGCCGCGCGGGCCGGCGTGGAAATACTGGTATTCCGAGCCATCAAAGCGGCCCAGTCCCTCGCGAGTGTTTTTGACGGCATGACTGTGGATGATGTCCAGCAGCACGCGCAGGCCCAGCCCGTGCGCGGTGTCGATCAGAGCCTTGAGTTCTTCCGGCGTCCCGAAGCGCGAGGAGACGGCGAAGAAGTTGCTGACGTGGTAGCCGAAGGATCCCGCGTAGGGGTGCTCCATGATCGCCATGAGCTGCACGGCGTTGTATCCCAGGGCGGCGATCCGCGGCAAGATATGCTCGGTGAACTCGGCGAACGTCCCCAGCTTCGGCTCCTCCTGGGCCATGCCGACGTGCGCCTCGTAGATCCGCAGGTTTCCCTTCAGCGCCGGGACCGGGTGACGGAACTGATAGGGTAGCGGCGGATTCCAATACTGCCCGGTGAAATTGTGAGTGTGCACATCGACAACCACGCGGCGGATATACGCCGGGATGCGATCCATCGCCCCGAGCTTGCTGATGACCTGCACCTTCAGAAGCCCCTGGTGCCTGAGCTTGTCGGCGTACTTGTCATCGGGCAGGAAAATGCTCCAGACGCCATACGAGTCGCGCACCATGGGATGGGCAAAGCGGTCCCACCGGTTAAAGTCGCCCACCAGCCGCAGTTGCAGTGCCTCGGGCGCCCATTCGCGATACCAGACTCCCGGCTGGCCATCCTGCTCGCCCCGATTGAAGCCGAGATAATGATGCCCCTGGCTGATCTGCCCGAGCAGACCTCCGGTCGCCTCGAACTGTCCCAGCGCGCGCTTGTAATAGGCGTGCCGCTGGCGCAACTGCTGCGTATAGGGTTCCAGCCATGGATCCTGTAGCACCAGCCCTGTCCCGTCATCGCGTTGGTCTTGCTTGCCCATAAGCCTTGGCACCACCATATCCTGCGCGAGGTCGTTTGGACAACGGCCAAGTTTATAATCTTCGCCACGGGCGCCAGTGTACTGCGTCGCACTGATGCCAACTTAAAATCGGGGTGGCATGGTCAGATCGGTACTCCGAGATGGCCATGCTTGTCCGCCCCATGCTCATTTCGGAGTACCGACCTGAGCATGCCACCCGACAACCCAGCAGCGATGGGGCACTATGGCGCCTGCGCATCGAGCACATGCACTCGGATCTCCCGGGGCAGCAGCGTTTCCAGGCGTCGTTGCAGGCTGCCCTTGATCATCCGGTGGACCAGGCCGCGGCGCGAGGAACCCATCAGAATTTCATCGACGCCTTCCATGGCGGCCGCCTCGGCGAGCTGTTCGGCGGCGTCGGTGCCGACGTCATACATGGGGATGATGACCACACCGTGGCGGTGGCCGACGGACAGGAACTCGGCAAACATCGTCTGGGCGGGATGGTCCTGATCCAGGGTCATCCCCTCGACCGTGACATTGTGGGCGAGACTGATCTCTCGAACAAACGCGACCACGAGCGAGGCGTGGTTGCGGCTGGCATACTCGACGGCGGCGGCGGCCAGGTGCGATGAGCCGGCGGTTGCGACCAGCACTTTCCGCCCGCTGAGGGCCTCCGGGGTGATCTGTTCCAGGATGGCCCGGCGCAGCAGGGCGGCCGGGCCGACCGCGGGACCACTCATGCGCCGGGTGATGAATCGGGCCGTCAGGCCGACGACCATCACGATGGTGACGAAGATCAGGGCGTGCATCTTGGTCAGGGCCAGGGTGATCCAGATCGCCCCCAGGATCACGGCCAGCAGCACCGCGCCGCCCTTACGCCACCAGCCGCGCACGCGGGGATGCATGGCAACCAGCGACACGTTGATCGCCACAGCGCCGACCACGCCGATGGCATAGAGGGCCGCCAGGCTCTCCAGTTCGTGGCTTACCAGCAGCACGATGCACGGCACGACCATCGCGACGATCGCCGCCAGCCATGGAACGCCGAAGCGGTTGAGCTTCTGCAGGCAACTGGGCAACTCACCATCCCGGCTGAGCAGATATTGCAGCGAGATCATGCCGGTGATGACGGTGTTCACCGCCGATAGCAGCAGGACGCCGCCCAGGGCTCGCACCGACATCTCGGCCCAGTGGCCGATAAAATGGCCGCCCAGGAAGGCCAGCATGTCTTCCTTGTGGTCGGCACGGGCGCTGTCCGGCAATGCCGAAACCATCGCGACGCCCAGGAGCAGGTTGAATAGCGCCACTTCGGCGGCGACGACCCAGATCGCCTTGCGCGCGGTGAGGGTGACCGGCTTTTTCATCACGCCGGCGAGGTTGCCGATGGCCTCCACCCCCGAGAGCGCCAGCACAATCGCGACAAACTGCAGCCACACCGTCAGCGGTGGGTCGGTTATGGGTGTGATTCGTGCGGGCAGGGCCGCCCAGTTGACCTGCGGCATCGCGAAGACGCTGATCAGCAGGGTGATGAAAATCATGCCTGCGGCCGCCACGATGGCGAAACCTCCGGTGTGGCGAGGCCCTAAGAAGTTCAGCAGACCGATCGCGATGATTGACACGATGGCCCACATTCCGGGCGAGGTCAGGGAGAACAGATCCGTGCTGGCGTGCTTGCCGAAGAAGTAGTGAAAGCCATCCAGCGACGACAGGCTGGCTGTCACCACATAGTCGGCAAACAGCAGTAGCGCGCCGATTACCGCCAGAGTGCGGCTAACCCGCTTGGCGGCGGTGTAAACGCCGCCGCCATCGGGATAGACGCGGCAAATCTGGGTATAGGCCCAGCCCACCGCCAGCAGCAGCAGGCTCATCGCCGCCAATAGCCAGAGGCTGGTCCGGGGGGCGAAGAAGAACGCCAGGCCCAGGACGTAGAGTCGGCTGGTGCCCCAGTCGCCAAAGAGCAGCCCGGCCGCCTGACGCCAAGTGACGTTGCGGGGACGGTGGCTGACCAGCAAGGACAGCGCATGGCGCTCTGCGGGCCTGATCGTCTCCGACCCGTCCTGCCCGGCTCCAGAACCAGACTGCGGCGCAGATGAAGCGCTATCCATCATGTGGATTGTCCGAACGCGCTGTCACCCCTCTTGTCCGCGTGGTCCTGCCCACGGACGGAAGGAGCAGCAACGCACATCGCCGCTCGGAAATCGCCGGAGGTGGGTTAGACCCGGCCGGCAGGAGAGCAAAGCGTTGTGCCCTTTCACATGCCTTCGGGGTTAGCTGTCGGGCTGGAGCTTGAAAGTGCTCTGGGACGTTCATACGTCCCTGCGCCCCCGGCCGACGACGTTTCCGGACGTCAGCCCTTGGGTCCCCCGTGCTGCGGTCCCGCAGGCTTTCATACCCACAGACCCGCAACCTCGGCTGTCACAAACTAGCGGGGATGCTAACGGGAGCGCCGGCGAAGTCAACGCCGCCATCCCGCCGAAAGGCCAGGGCATGCAGGGTGATCGCATTTGAAAATCATGACATAGCAAGAATACGGAATCGCCCGAGGTCTTGCGCTGATAGATTCGGCCCTTCGTTAGCGAAGCTTCGCAGTAAAACCTATTTCTCCAAGGAAAGGAGCTTGCGCGCATGGAGGCACAAGCGACTGCGGGTCTGCTGCGCTTTTACCGAAGTCTCACAGTGACCACAACCACACGAACGCCGAGTTCTTCGCCGAGGGCATCCGCGACCACTGGGGCGTGGAGAACGCTCTGCACTGGTGCCTGGACGTGGGCATGAAGGAATGGGAGCAGCCGACGCACTAGCCGTGATCGGCGGGGGATGCGTGGGATGGCCCTGTGCGGGCGGGGACGCCACGCACTACTATTTCCGCGAACGCGCCCGTTTCAGGTGAAATCCGTATGACTACTATCACCAGTTGCGGGACGAAGGAACCAGGAAGCGCCGGTCTGGCTTGACGGGGAGGCCCCGGCGGTGTAGAAGCTGTATTCGCGTAATGAGTCTTCGTTCCAAACATTGAATGCTTATTCAGAAGATGCCGATGATGGCCCCTCAGGAAATTGAGCAGATGTCGCGCAAGGACCGGCAGCGCGAGGGGCACCGGCGCGAGATTCTGGCTGCGGCTGAGCGGATCTTCGCCCGCAAGGGCTATCACGCGACGACCATGGAAGAGGTCGCCAAGGAAGCCGAGTTCGCGGTCGGGACGCTGTACAACCTGTTCAAGGGCAAGGACGACCTCTATACGAATGTCATCAAGGCGTTTGTCGAGCAGTTCCTGGGGCAATTCGCGGCGAGGGTTCAGAGCATCGACGATGCCGACAAGGCCATTGCGGCGCTGATCGAGCTGCGGCTGACGCATTTTGATGAGCACCGTGAATTCATCCGCGTGGCGTTTGAGGCGTCGCTGTGCTGCCGGTTGGAACCGGCGCAGGGGCTGGCGCCTGAACTGGTGGAAATGCACAGTCGCTACACGGAGTCGGTGAGGAAGATATTTGAGCAAGGCATCGCGCAGGGCACGTTTGACCAGGCCGACCCGCTGTATCTGGCGTTGTGCCTGGAAGGGATTATCAACGCATTTGTCGGGTACTGGTCGAGGCATGGGTCGACGGAATCATTGAGCGAGCGCATTGCGAAGATGCGCCGGGAGTTTTTGGGGAGAATCAAGGTGCGGCTGGGGGATGGCCCGCAGTGAAAAGCCGCAATGTTTGTGAGCAAACGACTATTTGAGCATTGGAGTACATCAATGAATCGAAGGATATCGAAACCGCTTTTCGGGGCAGCCGTGCTGGCGAGCCTTTTCTCAGAAGGATGCAATAAGGAACCCAAGGCACCCCCGGCGGCGGCGGTTCCGGAAGTGGTGGTCGCGACGGTTACCCCGCAGCGGGTCGTGCTGACGACTGAGTTGCCCGGGCGGACGTCGAGCTACCTGGTCTCGGAGATCCGGCCGCAGGTCAATGGGCTGATCCAGAAGCGGCTTTTCACCGAAGGTGCGGACGTGAAGGCCGGCGAGACGCTGTATCAGATTGACCCTGCTCCATTCCAGGCCGGCCATGACAGCGCCAAGGCGAACCTTCTGGCGATGCAGAAGGCGGCCGACCGGGCTCGCGCCGCAGTGGGCGCCAGCGACGCCAACGTCGCGCGGCAGCAGGCGACCCTGGCACTAGCCAAGACCAATGGGCAACGGTTCGACGAGCTGTTCAAAGAGCGGGCCGTGTCGGCGAGTGATCGCGATCAGGCGGTGACGGCTGTCGACGTGGCCGCAGCGACGCTGAAGGCTGCCGAGGCCGAGGTGGAGAGTGACCGGGCAGGAATCGCCGCGTCTGAGGCGGCGATCAAGCAGGCCGAATCGGCGCTGGCGATGACGGCAATCAACCTGGGCTATACCAAGATTACCGCCCCGATTTCCGGGCGGATCGGGCGATCGGCCGTGACCGAGGGCGCTGCGGTAACGGCGTATCAGCCGGCGGTTTTGGCGACGATTCAGCAGCTCGATCCGATTTACCTGGATGTCCCGCAATCGACGGCGGAACTGAGTCGCCTGAAGCGCAGCATGGACAATGGCCGCCTCCACCACGACGGAGCCGACCAGCAGAAGGTCAAGCTGTTGCTGGAAGACGGCACGGCGTATCCGCAGGCCGGGGTCTTGGCGTTTCGTGATGTAACGGTGGATCCGACGACGGCTTCGGTGATCCTGCGGGTGGTGGTGCCCAACCCGAAAGGGGCTCTGCTGCCGGGGATGTTCATCCGGGCGATCGTGGAAGAGGGCGTTAATGATGACGCGATCCTGATCACCCAGCAGGCCGTGTCGCGCGATCCCAAGGGCAATCCCACCGCCCTGGTCGTGGACGGCGAAGGCAAGGCCCAGCAGCGTCGGCTGACGACCGATCGCGCCATCGGCGACAAATGGCTCATTGCCTCGGGCCTGGTCAAGGGCGACAGGGTGATTGTCGAAGGGGTGCAGAAAGTGCGCCCCGGGATGCTCGTTAAGGTCGTTGATGCGGCCGCAGCCAGCGCCACGAAACCCGGGCAGACGACTCAGCCGGTCACCAAGTAGTAATGACGGAGATGTAAGGTGCTATCAAGATTTTTCCTCGAACGTCCGGTGTTTGCCTGGGTTATCGCCATCATCCTGATGCTGGCGGGGTGCCTGGCGATCTATAGCCTGCCGGTCTCGCAGTATCCGCCGATCGCCCCGCCGTCGATCGCGATTGACGCGTTCTATCCTGGAGCGTCGGCCAAGACGGTCGAAGACAGCGTGACGCAGATCATCGAGCAGAAGATGACCGGCTTCGACAAGATGCTGTACCTTTCGGCATCGAGCAGTTCGTCGGGGGCATCGCGCGTCGAACTGACGTTCGCGCCGGGAACCGATCCAGATATGGCGTGGTCGCAGGTTCAGAACAAGCTGCAGCTCGCCATGGCCAGTCTGCCCGAATCCATCCAGCGTCAGGGCGTCAAGGTGAGCAAGTCCACCAGGAACTACCTGATCATCGTGGGCCTGGTCTCCGAAGACGGCAGCATGGATGGGCCGGACCTGCGCGACTATGCCGTGTCGAACGTCGAGAAGGTTTTGGCACGCGTGCCGGGCGTGGGCGAAGTGACCAGCTTTGGCTCGCAATACTCGATGCGAGTCTGGCTCAACACCGACAAGCTGAGCGACTATAGCCTGACGGTCGCGGATGTGGTGATGGCGCTGCGGGCGTACAACGTGGAGGTATCGGCGGGCCAGTTCGGCGGCATGCCGGCGGTTGAAGGCCAGCGGATGAACGCCACGATCACCGTCCAGAACCTGCTGAAGACCCCGGAGGAGTTTGCCAATATTCCTATCCGCAGCAATCCTGACGGGTCGGTGGTAAGGGTCAAGGACATCGGGCGGACCGAACTTGGCACCGAGTCCTACGATGCCGAGATTTTCTACGGTTCAAAGTATGCCGCCGCCATGGCCGTCCGACAGGCGCCGGGCGCCAATGCGCTAGAGACGGCGGATGCCGTCAAGGCGAAGCTTCAAGAGCTCAGTCGCTATTTTCCGCCGGGATTGAAGGTCGTCTATCCCTACGAGACGGTACCGTTCGTGAAGGTGGCGATTGCGGAGGTGGTCAAGACCCTGATCGAGGCCATCGTGCTGGTCTTCCTGATCATGTACCTGTTCATGGGGAACATGCGGGCGACCTTGATCCCGACCATCGCGGTGCCGGTGGTGCTGCTGGGAACCTTCGCGGTGCTGGGGTTCTTCGGATTTTCGATCAACATGTTGACCATGTTCGCCATGGTGCTGGCGATTGGCCTGCTGGTGGACGATGCCATCGTGGTGGTGGAAAACGTCGAACGTATTATGAGCGAGGAAGGTCTTTCGCCGCGTGAAGCCACGCGCAAATCGATGGACCAGATCACCCCCGCGCTGATCGGCATCGGCCTGGTGCTGTCAGCGGTGTTCGGCCCGATGGCGTTCATGGGCGGCTCCACGGGAGTCATCTATCGCCAGTTCTCAGTGACCATCATCGCGGCGATGCTTCTGTCGGTGCTGGTGGCGCTCATCTTGACGCCAGTGCTGTGCGCGGCGCTGCTCAAAGGCGTCCCGCAGGGTCACGAGCCGGCCGAAAACGCGGTATGGTTCCTGCGGCCGTTTTTCCGATGGTTTGATCGCCTGTTCTTCAAGGCCCGGGATCTGTATCTGAAAGAGGTCGGCCGGGCGCTTTCTCACACCATTCGTTACTTGGTGCTTTTCGCCCTGATTGCGGGCGCGTTTGTGCTGCTGTTCCGTCGTATGCCCACTGCGTACCTCCCCGACGAGGATCAGGGCATGATGATGGTCCTGGCGATGCTGCCGCCCAATGCGACGCTGGACATGACCAAGAGCACCATGGCCAAGGTCAGGGACCATTTTCTGATCGACGAGAAGGATGCCGTGGACTCCTGCATGGTGATCTCCGGATCCAGCTTCGCCGGCAGTGGCCAGAATATGGGCATGGCGTTTGTGAAGCTGCGCGACTGGGATGCCCGCCGGAAGCCTGAGCTGAAGGTTGACGCCGTGGCCAGAAGAGCCATGGGGGCGTTTTCAAAGTACCGCGAGGCCATGGTCTTCGCTTTTCCGCCGCCGGCTGTTCTTGAGCTGGGCAATGCCAAGGGGTTCGACTTCCAGTTGCAGGACCGCGGCGGACTGGGTCACGACGCGCTGATGGCAGCCCGCAATCAGCTTTTGGGCATGACCGCCAAGGACCCCAGGCTTTTCGGGGTCAGGCCCAACGGCATGGAAGATGTGCCTGAATATCGCCTGGACGTGGACTGGGACAAGGCGGGCTCGCTGGGGGTGCCGATCCGCGAGATCCACAGCACGATCGTGGCGGCCTTTGGCAGTGCCTATGTCAACGACTTCGTCCAGGGCGGACGAGTCAAGCGGGTGTACGTCCAGGCCGATGCCCCGTTCCGCATGCTTCCCAAGGACGTGGAGAAACTCTACGTCCGCAATACCGCGGGGAAGATGGTTCCATTTTCTTCGGTGACAACCGGACGCTGGACCTCGGGTTCTCCGAAACTGGAACGGTACAACGCCTTCCCGTCGATCAACATCCAGGGCGAAGCGGCCCCGGGCAGGAGTTCGGGCGAAGCGATGAAGGCCATGGAGGAGATAGCCGCCAAGCTTCCGGCAGGGATCGGCTACGACTGGACCGGGCTGTCCTATCAGGAACGAATGGCCAGCTCGCAGGCGGGCATGCTGTACGCGTTTTCCGTGCTGGTGATCTTCCTTTGCCTGGCGGCGCTGTATGAAAGCTGGCCAGTGCCGATCTCGATCCTGCTGGCATTGCCCCTGGGTGCCATTGGCGGCGTGATCGGTGCGAGCATGAAAGGCATGCCCAACGACGTCTATTTCCAGATCGGACTGCTGACGACCCTGGGATTGACCACCAAGAACGCCATCCTGATCGTGCAGTTTGCCAAGGCCAGGGTGGAGGAAGGGATGCCGCTCATCCCCGCGACGCTGGAGGCCGCGAAGCTTCGGCTTCGCCCCATCGTCATGACCTCGCTGGCGTTTGGATTCGGCGTGCTCCCGCTGGCGATTGCCAGTGGCGCAGGCGCTGGAGCACAGCGGGCCATCGGCGTCGGCGTGCTGGGTGGAGTGGTCACCGCGACGTTCCTGGTCACGCTGTTCGCTCCGCTGTTTTACGTGCTGATCTACAGGATGTCGGGAACCTACAGAAGGCAGGAAGCGGCCCGGCTGGGCAAAGCGCAGCCCACAGAGGAGCAGACCCATGACTAAGTATCCACTCCTCGCGGCGGCCGTGGCCGGTGTCCTTATCGCCGGGTGCACCATGGTCCCCAAATACGTCCGGCCGCAGGCCCCCATCCCTGCCACTCTGCCAACCGGCCCGGCGTATAAGCAGACGCCCGCGGTGCCCGGCGCGGTGGTGGCAAGCGACCTGCTATGGCAGGAGTTTCTTGTCGATCCACGGCTCGCCAAGGTCACGGCGACGGCCCTGGCCAATAACCGCGATCTGCGAATTGCCGCGCTGAATGTGGACCGAGTGCGCGCCCTCTATGGGATCCAGGAAGCCGGGCTGCTGCCGACGGTCAATGCGACCGCCAGCGGAAGCAGGCAGGGCCTCCCTGCCGACCTGTCCGGCACAGGGCAGCGGTCGGTCAGAAAGCAGTATGGCGTGGGCCTCGCGGGGTCGTGGGAACTGGACTTCTTCGGCCGCGTCCGCAGCCTCACCGACGCGGCGCTGGAGCAATTCCTGGCGAGCCAGGAAGCTCGGCGCAGTGCGCAGATCTCGCTGATTTCTGGCGTTGCCAACACCTACATGGCACTGGCCGCCGATCGGGAAAACCTTGCGATTGCCCAGACCACGCTTCAGTCGCAGCAGGATGCCTATGACCTGATCCATCGACGTGTTGATCGCGGCTTGTCTGCGGAACTGGATCTCTATCGCGCCCAGACGCAGGTGGACACCGCCCGCAGAGGCGTTGCCCGCTTCACGCAGCAGGTGGCCCAGGATCAGAACGCGCTGGAACTGCTGGTGGGATCTCCGGTGCCGGCCGACCTCCTGCCGGAAGACTTGGCTCATGTAACGCCGCCCGCGGACATCCCCGTGGGGATCTCGTCGACCGTGCTCCTGCAGCGGCCGGATATTCTTGAGGCCGAGCACCGTCTCAAGGCTGCCAACGCCAACATCGGCGCCGCCCGGGCGGCGCTGTTCCCCACGATCACGCTGACCGGCTCGGCCGGCACCGCCAGTCGCGAGTTGTCGGGCCTGTTCAAACCCGATTCGGGCGCGTGGAGTTATGGCCCGCAGATCACCATGCCGATCTTCGATCCTCGGGTCTGGTCGGCGGTCAAGCTGACCAAGGCGGATCAGCAGATCGCGATCGCTCAATACGAAAGGGCCATTCAGGCGGGCTTCAAGGAAGTGGCTGATGTCCTTGCCGTTCGCGGTATGGTCGACCAGGAAGTCGCCGCACAGGAATCGCTGGTGCAGGCCTTTTCGGATACCTACCGCATCTCCAGCGTTCGCTACGAGAAGGGAGTCGACAGCTACCTGGCCGTGCTGGATGCGCAGCGGTCCCTGTACGTTGCGCAGCAGGCACTCGTGCTGATCCGGCTGGAGAAGATGGCCAACCAGGTGCGGCTGTACACCGTCCTCGGCGGCGGCTGGCAAACCACTCAGGACACCCGCGCAGCAGCAACCAGGCCCAGCAGATGACGGGGCGGTAGGAGGGCCGCCCATACCCCGCCCGAAGCAATCTTAAATAAAAGATCGTAATCGGCGGTGAGCGCGGGCGTGCAGGACATTTCAGGCGGAGGATCCCTGGAGTGCGGTAAGCTTCTTACCGCTTTACCGAGGCGAGCTTCTCGCCGGGAGGGCGGGCAGCAGAGTAGGACACGCATTACGACCAACTGCGTCCCACAAGGTGCCGATGTATTCCTACCGCCGACAAGGTCGGCTCGTCAAAGCTGCGAGAAGCTCGCAGCACTCCAGATCGCCTGGAACGTCCTGCACCCTCGTGAGCGATTGTCCCGCTGCACTTGTCCCGCTGCACTGATTGACTTCCCGCCCGGTCCGGCTAGCATCCCCGCTAGTTTGGGCCCAAAAAAGGGGTCACAGGCGATTATTTCCCGCCGCCGAGTCATGCAGGTCCACCTTCCTGGGCGGGCCCACCCCACGCAGTGTACTCCGTAAGCCCAAACGCCGCGTCGCCTCCTCTGTCCAGTGATCATCGCCGAATGGCCGGCCGCGGGCAACGCAATAACGCAGCGCCGCAGTTCCTTCGCAGTCTCGGGGCGATTGACACGCCCCACCCAGTTCGCAGGCCGCAGCACCGGCCAATCATCCAGCAGAACCTTGGCCTTCTGCGAATCCGCCTCACGAGGAAATCAAACAGGATGGGAAATCAAACAGGACGCGATTGAGCGCCGGTGAAGTCGGCAAGGAGTAGCGAATGAAAGAGTCGTACAAGCTGACAAAGGGAAGCTGATGATGGGCCACCTTGTCAATTCTCCTGACTTGTGGTCGGCACTGTGGCCAACGTCACGCCGCGCGCAGAAATGCCCGCGCGGGGCATTGCCTCATGGCAGGACAAATGGGACAATACGAAGCACGTCCTGTGTGATGTTCTATCGGCAGACTCGCTAATTGGAGTACCTCCATGACGTTTGCGGGATTTAGTTTCACCGTGTATTCACTGCTGGCCACCTCGTCGGTGGCGCTGGTCGCTCTGGCCAGTTCCTCTTTCGCCGCCCCCCCCGCCCCGGCTGAATCCGCCGAGGTCGTCACCGATCTTCCGCGGGTCTCGGGCGTCAAGGTGGAGGGCGCCGTGTCGGACTGGCAAGGCCAAGGGCTCGTTATTCACGCTCTGGCCGGCGAAAGGCCGCTCCTCCGCAAGGGCACCGATTTCGACGTCGTCGGCCGCCTCGGCTGGAACGACGAAGGCGTCTTGCTCCAGGTCGCAGTCACCGACTCGACCCCATTTGAGCAGGTCAAACCCGATGTGATGTACGAGGGCGACTGCGTTGAGTTTTTCATCATGCCCAACGACCCGGCCCAGGGCTTCCCCCAACTGGTCGCGACCCCTGGCCGCACCAAGGATGTTACCGAAACGCGTCTGAAGATCTTCGACTATCGTTCTATGCAATTGAAAAAAGAGGTTCCCACCTTCGTGCCGCGCGTTGCGTGCAAGAAAACAGAACGCGGCTACGTTATGGACTTGCTGTTCCCCTGGTCGAGCATCAAGGTCAAACCCGAGATCGGCACCATCGTCGGGGTGCGTTTCGCCGTTAATGACTCCGACGGCACCGCCGCCCAGCGGGCGGGTTGGCTTAACTACAAGAAGGACGGCAACTGGTGGAACAATCTGCCCCGCGTCCGCCTGGCGGAAAAACCATCGGCTCCCAACGCCATCGCCGTCTGGGGCGGGGTCGATGACCTTCAGAGCATCTACATCAACGCCGTCGCCGAGCCCGGATATGCCGGCAGGACGCTCTCGGTCGTCGATGGTCTCAAAGTCGTCAGTGCGCCGCTGACCCTCGACGGCACCTGCGCCACCGCCCATCTCCGCCTTCCCGTACCTCCTCCACCCGATGGTGTCATCCCCTCCAGCCTGACTGTCTCTCTGGACAGCCAGCCGCTGCAGTCCATCGGCCTGCCCGATTTGGCTGAGCGATACCGAGAGATGTTCCTCTCCGGCCAGGGCCGTGGACGCCAGGGCGATGCCAACTGGCTCAAACCCAGCGGCCCAGCCGTCTTCTCCGGCGGTGAATTCCCTAAGAGCGATTACCCCGAGCCTGAACGCATTCGCAAGGTCTACGGCGACTACGCCCTCAACACCGTCTACTATGACGGCGACTTCGCCTGCGTCACCAAGCCCACCGGCCCCGGCCGTTACGGTGCCATCACCACGGTATACAATCCCGCTGGCGACATCTTCACGCGCTACCAGACCCTCTACTGCACCGCCCCCAACGTCACTCCGACCACGCAGTCGGCCGTGGCCCAGATCACTCTGGCCCAAAATCCCGCCGCTAAAGGCTTCGATATCGCTAAGGCCGACCGCGACTGGTGGCATGCCCTGCGCAAGAAGATCGGCACCGCCGTTCGCTACGAGTATTTCATCCGGCTCCCCAAAACGTACGACACCGACCCCCAGAAACGCTGGCCAGTTGTCTTCTTCCTTCATGGCTCCGGCGGCGGCAACGATCCCAAGTGGGCACGCATCGGCGGCCCTCAAGGATATGCCTTGAAAAACCCTGATTTCCCATTCATCACCGTTTCCCTGCGCAGCCCGGACGGCGCTCACAATCCCGGTGGCTGGTTGGTCCCCGCTGTTCAAGACGTCGTTGACCAGGTCGCCATGACCACCCGCACTGATCCCGGGCGCTACTACCTCTGCGGCTTTTCGATGGGCGCTATTGCCACCTGGGATATCACCGAAGATCGGCCCGAGCGCTTCGCCGCCGTGGCCGCCGTCGGAGGCCAACATGGCGACCTCCAGCGCGTCGCGGCCATCAAGTACCCGCCGGCCTGGATCATCAACGGTGATGCCGACATCGCCACCACCTCCGCCGATGCGCTCCAGATGGTCAACGCCCTCAAGGCCGCTGGCGCGGAAGTCAA
>JBBQTU010000017.1:0-31477 GCA_038213005.1 Tepidisphaerales bacterium
GCCAATCATGCTCCGGACGCAACTCACTGGGTAACTTCCCAGCCGATCGATACTTCCTGGCCGTCTCCCGATCCATCCCAACTTTGTCCGCCGAAACCAGCAACGATTGCCCCGCCTGCAACAACGACATAAGTCTCCTCACCTGGCGATCTGTCACCATGCCCTGAACTCCCTTTGTTTGAGTCCAAAACATCGTCGTCGAATCCCAGTTCAACTGGCGGATTCTAATTGTCGTCACTGGCGGATTTTAATTGTCGCTGGCCGCGCGACAGCCCAGCGAGCCCCACGGCGAGTCCTGCGACTTCTCGACGAGGTTCGCCCGCAACGGATTGCGCGCCACGTATCGGCAGACCGTCAGGAAATGATCGTCCTGTTGACTCGGGAAACTCTTGAACCGCGACTGGTATAGGATGGGGGTGGCTTGTTCCTCGGCCTCGCCCGGCGAACAAGCCACCCCCCCCGGCACCCCCGAAAGATATCCCAAAACCTCTTGACCGGCGCAATCTCCACAACCTATACTTGACCGAATAGATGGCGTGGTCTCCCCACGCCAACCGGTGCTCTTTGACAAGTGAATACCCGTGTTACCCGGCCAACACCCGCACCAGATAGGTCCGCTACCGACTGCTAGATATCATACCTAACAGGCGCGATTGCGTTCTACGCTCTATGTTTTACGTTCTTCGCTTCCCGCGACTTACGTCAAATCGCCTTGGCGACACGAAACTTGCGCGTCTGCCCTCCCGAATCGAACGTAAGTGCTTGTGAAACCTGCTCTCCCGACCCCCTCCCCCCCACCCCTGATAAACCTGCGCATCTGCCCCCTCCAATCGAACCTAAGTCGTCGAAGACAGGAGGGCAAAGGGCGAGGGCTGACGAGCAGCGGGACAGATGAGTGCCCGACTGAAGTCGGCCCCACCTCCAGTGCGCTGCCTGTTTGTTGCGCTGCGTTCTCTTTGTTCGCTGGAATGGATGATGCCAGGGCTTCCACTTGTATCGTGGCACCCTCACCGGTACGCTGCGCCCAACTGGAGTTCACCTGGCCACTGCCACATCCACTTCGACGTCCATCGATCGCCAAGCCGCGCTGGCCAGCCCGGCCGAGCGGCGGCGTGGCATGTTGTTCCTCACCGTCGCGGTGGCGTGCGTCGGTTTTGCCCTCTCGATGCAGATGGCCGTCAACTCCAACTTCGTCGCCGATACGCTGAAACTCACCGCTGCCGACCAAGGCATGATCGAAGCCGCACGCGAGAGTTGCGGCATTCTGGCGCTGGGGATCCTGGCGCTCATGGCGGGCTTCGCCGAGCCGCTGATCGGCCTGGCAATGCTCCTGCTGCTGGCGGCCGGGTTGATGCTGACATCGTGGGTCCCGCCGCTGGCGGTGGGCACGCTGATGGGCGCCAACTTCCTGTGGAGCCAGGGCCTTCATGTGTGGATGCCGCTGCCGCAATCCATGGCGATCGGCCTGGCCGAGCGCGGCCACGAGGGCCGCAAGTTGGGCTCACTCGGGTCAGCCGCCGCGATTGGCTCCGCCTTGGCCCTCGTGCTGGCGTGGCTGCTGAATCGCCAGGGCGTCACCGTCCGGCCGATGTTTGTCATTGCCAGCGGCGCTGCCCTGGTAGGCGCCTTGGCGTGCCTCGGCATCCCGCGCAACATCAAGGTGCCCGGCCAGAAGATCGTCCTGCGCCGCAAGTACGCCTTGTACTATCTGCTGTGCTTCCTGGAAGGCTGGCGCAAGCAGATCTTCATCGCCTTCGCCGGTTACCTTCTTGTGAAACAGTACCACACGCCGCTGTCGACAATGCTGCTGCTCTTCCTGGTGGCGCAGGTCGTTGGCTGGTTCTCATCGCCGCTGACCGGACGGATCATTGACCGCTTTGGCGAGCGCCCGGTGCTGCTGACTTACTACATCGCGATGGCGGTGGTATTCGTCGGCTATGCGATGGTGCCCGACAGCCGGATCCTCTGTGGCCTGTTCGTTGCCGACAGCGTCCTGTTTGTCTGCACAATGGCGCAGACGACCTACATCACCCGGTTGGCGCCGCCGCAGGAGCACACCGGCACGCTCAGCGCGGGCGTGGCGGCTAACCATATCGCCTCGGTCAGCATGCCTCTGATCGGCGGTCTGCTGTGGCAGCGGTTCGGATTCCAGTGGGCGTTCTGCGCCGGTGCGATCATGGCCGTGCTGACGGTCATCCCCGTACTGTGGATTCCATCTCGCAAGCGCAGGACATGAGTTGTTTCCTCTCGCTCCCACGGCCACCCGCGCGAGCGACGAATTGACAGTGTGCGCCCCTTGGCCTAGCTTGGCCTGCATATGCCTCTGACTAAACATGGTTGGCGTGAGATGGTCGTCGGTACGCTGGTGTTGGCGCTGCTGGGCTACGGACTGCACTTTGTCTGCCCATGGCCTTGGGCCTGGGTGATCTTTGTGCCGGTGGAGGTCTGGCTGCTGGCGTTCTTCCGCGATCCTGAGCGGGCCATTCTCGGGACGGCGAGCGACTATGTGAGCCCCGCCGACGGTGTGGTGTCGGATATCCGTGAGATCCCTGTTTGCGACGTCCTCGGCGAGCCGGCGATCCGCATCGGCATCTTCCTGTCGGTGTTCAATGTTCACATCAACCGCGCGCCCTGCCAGGGCGTCATCAAGTCGGTGCAGTATCGCAAGGGAAAGTTCATCAATGCCCTGCATCATGACGAGGCGTCGAACAAGAACGAGGCTAATACAATTGTCATAGCCGACCCGGCCGGGCGAGTCGTGGCCGGCGTGAGGCAGCTTGTCGGGCTGATCGCCCGGCGGATCGTCTGCGACGCGAAGGTCGGCGACAAAGTTGAGCGAGGACAGCGTTATGGGATGATCAAGTTCGGCAGTCGCACGGAGCTTTACATCCCGTCGCGGCTCAAGCCGACGGTCAAGGTGAAGGTGGGCCAGAAGGTGCGTGGAACGGCGGACATCCTGGCGAGCGTGGAGAGATAACAATGGCGATAAACGAGTTTGACAAGCTGGATCCGGACAGTTTCCACGAACGGCGGCGGCTGCGCGCCCGGCGCAATCGCCGGCGAGCGTATATCCGCAGTATCTACCTCGTGCCGAGCATGGCGACGCTGGGCAATGCGGTCTGCGGGTTCGCGGCAATCTATATTGCCGGGATCGATCTGCTGCCGGCCGATCCGCTGACGCAGTCGCTGGCGGGTTATTACCCAGGAACCCAGAGGCTCAACCTGGAATTCTCCCGGTTCGTCATCGCCGCCTATTTCCTCTTTGCTGCGATGTTCTTTGATGCCATCGACGGAAGACTAGCCCGATTCACACGGCACACAACCGACTTCGGCGGACAACTCGACAGCCTGGCCGACGCAATCAGTTTCGGCGTGGCGCCGGCCATCCTGATGATGCAGATGATGCGATCCAGTGCCGGCGCTGTGCCGTTTGCCATGACCCGCGCCATCTGGGCGATCGGGGCGGTTTACATGTGCTGTGCCATTATCCGGCTGGCTCGTTTCAATGTCAGCAACGAACACGGCGAACAGCATCACTTTAGTTTCCTCGGGTTGCCTTCGCCCGCAGCGGCGGGTGTCGTGGCGGCGCTGGTGCTGCTGCATCAGACGCTTTATGCCGAGTACATGGGGTTCATTGAGCAGAACTACACGGGTTTCTGGCTCAAGCCGGTCTGGTGGACGGGCATCATTGCCTACTGGGCGGTTCCCTCCTTTACGCTGGTCGTGGGATTGCTGATGGTCAGCACGATCCGCTATCCGCACCTGGTCAACCGGTACCTGCGAGGCAAGCGATCGATGTCGCGGCTGCTTGTGGTGCTCTTCTCGATCCTGGCGATTCTGATACTGCACCGTTATCTGCTGGGCGTGGCGATGCTGGCGTATGTCATCAGCGGATTCTGGTCATGGGCCAGGTTCCGCCGCGGCGGCTATCGCGCAGCGGAAACACCTGCGGCCTGAGTCAGGCTACTTCGTGAACCCGCCCTGCTTCAGCCACTGGATGCACATTGCCGGCCAGCGGGCTTGCAGTGTGCCCTGGGCACCCATTCCGTAGCCGTGGCCACCTTCGGGGAAAAGGTGGACCTCGGCTTTCACTCCGGCGCGATGCATTGCCTTGGCGAAGGCGAAGCTGTTTTCAACCGGGACGCAGCCATCGTCCAGGCTGTGGGCGAAGAAGGCCGGCGGCGTTTGGGGCGTCACCTGCAGTTCGTTGGAGAGGCTGAAGGACAGGGCCGCGGGAGGATTTTGGCCGATCAGATTGTCGCGGGAACCGAAATGGCTGAATGGCTCGGTGGTGCTGGCGACGGGGTAGATCAGGATGCCAAAGTCGGGGCGGATCGACTGCTCACCGAGTTGGCCGGACGGCAACGGGCCAGCCGGCTGCAGATGGGTCATGGCGGAGCCAGCCAGATGGCCGCCGGCGGAGAATCCCATGATGCCGACGCGCTTTGGATCCACGCCCCATTTGGCGGCGCTCGCTCGCACGAGTCGAAGGGCCTGCTGGGCATCCTGCAGCGGGGCGGGATGACGGTGTCCGGCGGTGGGCAGGCGGTATTTCAGGATCAGCGCGGCAATGCCGTTGTCGTTGAGCCACCTGGCGACGTCGCGGCCTTCGTGGGCGCAGGCAACTCCAGCGTATCCGCCACCAGGGCAGACCAGCACCGCGCAGCCGGTGGCGCCGGTGGCGGGGATATAGACACTCAGCGTCGGCGCGTGAACGTTACCGATGAAGCCGTTCTGGTCGCACTGCTCGACCTGCGCGGCGGCATCCTGTGGAAGCTGGTCGGCGGGGTAGAGCCCAACGACTTCTTTTGCATCACTTAGCGGCGAAAGCATGGTTCTTGATTCTCCTGGTGTTTCGCGAACGCTACGCGCGTTCGCCGGCGCCCGCAAGACCCGGGACCGTTCGCACCGCCAGACGCCACTCAACATAGCGATACGGGACGGAGAATTGCTCATGCAGGAGCTTCAGCCGCTGGTGGTATCGCTCATACGTTTCTTCCTGCCACTGCCTGGCCGATGGGTCGCAGAAGTAGATGCGGCAGCCGAAGGGACGAAAGGCGTGGGCCTCGCAGGCTTTGTCGACTTGCCACGGACAGCCAGTGCCGTCCCAGGGTTCGCAGCGACGGACGGTGTGGACCTGGCGATAATGGGCGACGAACGCGGCGAGTTCGGCCGTGGTCACGTAGAGGCGATGGCCAAATTCCTCAAAGCGGCAGCAGCGCCCGGACATCGCACAGACCGGCTTGCGGGTGGAGATCTCCACCTGAAGGTCGGCGTAGAGGGCGTCCACGGCCGCGACGACCTCGTCGCGGGCGGCGGCATCGAGAATCATCTGGGCCAGTGGGTTGCTCGTCGCCATGGAGCCTAACGTGCATATCGGAAATCGACCCGGAAGTCAGCGGCATCCGGGGTCACGCTGTTGACTTGGATGTGGTCAAAGACGTTGGGATAGAGGGTCTTGTTGTACCAGCCGGTCTGCTGGAGCGGTCGGCCGCTACGGTCCAGGAACGTGGTCCGGTAGTCAACGTACAGCGTCAGGTCGGTGGCGGCGCGAAGGGGTATGGTGACAAACAGGAGGCCTGCGGCATCGCGCGAGACCAGAGGCTCGCCAAACGCGGTCTTCTTTCGCAGGTCGTCATCGGAGATCTGCACCTGGGCGGGCAGCCAGGGGTCGCTGCGGGCATAGTTGGGCGCAGATGGCGAGGTGCGGCAACCGCTGGCGACGGCGAGGAAAAGGCAACAGGCGAGGATCGTTTTCATGGCGACTCCGAAAGCGTTATGGTCCACATTCAATCAGGTTTTTTCTTCAGTTAGCAGGGGCGGGTATCGGTGCTGGCACAGGCACAGGCACGGGTGCCGGCGCGGGCACGAGAACTGGTGCGGGTGACGGAGCCGGGCCTGCCTGCGGCTGGGGCACGGGCGCGGTCCACGTGCCGACCATGCTGTCCATCAGCTTACGTGCCAGAAAACGCGTGTAGCGATTGATAACCTGCTTCTCCAGCGGAGGCGGGACGTCGACGACGCCGCGGCCGATGGAGATCCCGTCGCGAATGTTGAGGGCTTCGACCACGATGCGAAGGTTGGCCACATTGCTGGACTGCTTGGTCGCCAGGGCTCGGACGTAGATCAGGATGTCGGCGTCCAACTGCTGAGCGATCTGGCGAGGAACGGCCGGGGGGGAGGCGGAAAGTTCGCCGGCCTGCTGCGGCGTAAGCTTGGAGCGCACCAGCATGGGGGACATGATCACAACCTTACCCTGGCAGGAGAGCCAGTCGGTAAGGATGGTCTCGATGGCTTCATAGTCGATGCGGCGGGCGGACAGTTCGGCCTCGCCATCCCCGGCAGCGTCTCCGGTGAGGTTGCGGTTAACGAAGATCGCCAGACGCGGGCGACCGACGGCGTTGTACGCGCCGACGAAGCGAGGTTCCTCGGGGGCTTCCTGGACGAGCAGCGGCTGATCGTCGTAGGGAAGCGCCGGACCGCCTTCAAGCTGCGCCAGAGCCTCTGGGGGGAGCGGTTTGATCGGCGAAGCAGCGACCGGAACGGCCGCCCCCGGTGGCGGGACAAAGACGATGCGAGGCGGAGGCGTCTTGTCGACGCATCCGGTGGCCGCGAACAGACTTAGCGCCAAAATCTTAAGCATCAGATGATTAGACACGTTTAGCTCCTGGTCTTGCATTCTATCCGTACCCGCCTGCTTAGACACGCGAGGGGGAAAAAGGATTGGTGGGAGGGGTCTCAAGGCTTGGGACTGGGCAGATGCGCGGGTTTTTCGGGGAGGGGGTGGGGGGTGTCGTGGAGGCTTGTGGGATAAGGACTTGCGCGCTGCTGAGGGGGTAAGGTGCGCAGGTTTCGGAGTCGGAAGGAAGAGCGTAAAACGTAGAGCCCGCCCCGCCCAGGCAAGGTCTTCGACCCGCCACGGCGGGCAGGCAGCGGCGGGTACTGCGAACGTAAGGGGTTGATTGGTGATTGTTGATCGACCATGCGCTGCCTTGGCGATGGCGCAGTGGCCGTTTCGTGCCGATGCAGGCCCCGCGAGGCAGGAGGCGAGGGGGTTCTGGAATTCCATGGCGGTCTCCTTTGGGTGAGAGCATGTGGCCGGGGGTCCCGGGGCGATCCACGTTGGATGGCTTGGCCGGGGTTGGGGCGCAGGGCCTCTCTACCTTTCCTGTGTTGTTGCGTTTTTAACGTGGAGAAAACGCAACGCGGGGAGGGGATTTGCGATTGTCGTAGGAAAGTTGAAAAAGAATCTTTTGAAAAGAGCAAGAACAGTGAAATCGCAGCATAGCGTTTTCAACGCGGGAAAACCGCACGCGACCTAACACCTTACGAAATATGAAGGTCGGGATGGGAGCAAAGGGGAGGGAATGAGGGCGGCTTGGCCGGTGACGGGAGGCTACGGCCGGTCCGCCCAGACAAGATGCTGCGCAGGTGCCTCCTGCCACAAGGGGCGCACTGGGGCGAGCGTGTGCGGCGGGCGAAGTGCGTCCGGCGGAATTGGGAAGGAGAGGAACTGCGGCAGAAGGAGCACAAGAAACAAGAGGAGAGAGTCAGATATGAGCGTCTTGTCTGGTGTCCCCTTTTGATCGATCCCTTTGCCATTACCCCCCTCTGATGCGAGCGACCAGTGCTTTCCAGTTCTCGCACGACCATTGGAGCGACGGCGGCATGTTGTTACCTCGCTTCGCCTTCTTGCACATCGACGCAAGCTCCTTCGCGGCGTCGGCCGCTTCCCGATTGTTTTTGACACGCGGCCCTTCTTTGGATTCGTCCGTCTCCCCCATCAATAGAAACTCGATCCAATTTTCAATGCGATCCTTGGCAAAGATGAAAACGACCCGGTCAAACTGCGTCGGCGCTATGCCTTTCGATTCTGTTTCCTTCCAGAAGTGCGTTTTGAGCGCGTCAGCGTCAGCACAGTTGTCGTCACAGTCGGCCCACACCATGAGCGTCGTGTTGCCGCCCGCGTCGAGGCAACGCTTTAACTCCTCGGGCATTTTCTCGACCACCTCTAAGCGGCTGCCACAGGGAACAAGGCGGACGACATTGCTTCCCGGCCATGGTCGCAGCCAGTCCGGCTGAAGCGATTTCATCAACCGGTTGATGAACACTCGTCAATGCTTTCGCCCTTCCGACCTTCGCAAAGGCAGACAATCTGCGTTCTACTCGTCATGTGCCCACCCCCTCGCGATCGCTTCGCCCGCGGTCATGCCCTCGGGAATCTTGAGCGGCCCGATCCGGGTCGGCGAGGTATGATTGTCTCGCCAGAGGTATCGCCCGTTCGCATCCCCGCTATTACTGAGAATCTCCGGGTGATGGGAGATCATCACCAGTTGATGCTCGTCGTCCAGCAGTTCGCGCATCGAGAGCACCCAAGGCTGGAGTTCCGGCAGGCCAACAAAGTTGTCAGGCTCGTCGAGCATTACCGTACGCGCAACTCCTGTCTCCATTGCGGCGTGGACCATGTACAGACCGATCAATGCCCGCTCACCGTCGGAAAGCTGGTTGAAAAAAAGAAGCGTCGGCTTTCCCGCTTCACTTTCAAACCGAAGTTGCAGAGCCTTGGTGTTCATGCCAGCATCGACCAGCTTGAACGACCGAAAATCTGGCCACACATCCTTGAGCGCGTCGCGCAGGGCGTTGGTCCAGTCCTGATCCTGCGACAGCGATCGATACCACGACGTCAGATTGACCATCGACAGGTCTGGATGTTTCGCCTCGGCCTTGCTCTCCCGCTCCATGCTGCGCGGATTGGGCCGAAGGATCAACAGCTTCGCAATCTCCTCTTGCAGGAGCGCGAGCTTGCTGAGACTGACGCTCCGCGGTTGGATGGCCGCCAGCGCCGCCTGTCGCCAGTCGAGAGGAAAGAAAGCCTGAGTGCCGTCAGCCTTCTCGAAATCGACGCCATCAAGGTCCCGTTTGAACAGCAGCTTGCCGTCACAACGTGCCTGCTCCGCAACAATCCGAGGCTTCTCGTAGTCCGCCTTCTGTTCGATGTGCAGGACGTAGTCGAGCAAATGCCCGTCGACGCTCAGTCCGAGTTCGAATTCCTGCATGGGGCTGTCCAGCCAATCAGTGAACTCAAGATTCGGCACGTCCTGTTCACCTGTCCCGCCGAGCAGCGCATCGCCGGTGCCGAGGTTCCGCAGCAGGCGCATCGCATCGAAGACCGAGCTCTTGCCCGCCCCATTCGGGCCGCACAACACGCCGAAGGAGTCGAATTCGGCTTTGAAATTCACCAAGCAACGAAAATTGTTCGCGTACAGTCGCGTGATCATACTGCCATCCTACCACCGAGAAGATGATGACGCGATTCATATTGTCGGACTCATCTCGCCCGCCTGCTGATGGCGATGACGCGGAACTCCAGTTCCTTGGCGCGGGCGTGGGGCCTCAGGATGATCTCCGACTTCATGGCAGTGGCGACATCCGACCAGTCGCCGGCCGGGCGCTCGCGGGATGCGGGTCTGAATGCCGAATCCATCTGCGGGCGACAGGCTGCTGGGTGGTCCTCCCGGCGGCATGCCGCCTCGTCAAAGCGGTGGCATGCCACCGCACTCCAAGTTGATGGCGGGCGTGAGAGGGCGTGTGCAAGCGGGGGATTGGGATTTGAAGTTGATCACGGTGATGCGGTGGGTTGGGCTCCCTGTGTTTGGGAGGCGGGATTGACGTGCGCGCGGGATGGGCGGCCGAGGGCGGCCGGCCCCACTTTTCGGCGGCTTGACGGCACGAGATGCGTGGCCGGGGGTGCATCGGGTATTCAGTGGCAGGCGACGGGCAGCGTGTGCTGGGGTATGGGCGTTAGACGGATTCAACCAGGAATGGGACCAGCCGACGCACTGGCCGTGATCTGCGAGGGATGCGTGGGATAGCCCTGTGCGGGCGGGGACGCCGCACAGTACTACTTCCGCGAACGCGCCCGTTTCAGGTGGAATCCGTATTAGACCCGGCGACAGCATCATCAATACGGTATTGGTGATAATGCTCCTCTTTGTGTTCTTTGCGTTGCTTGTGGTGACAGGATCCAGAACTAACGGCATAGAGCTCAGAGAACGCAAAGAACAGGTCGAAGATCATGGTTGTGAACTGATACCCCGGGGACAGGCGAGGGGGCGACGGTGCCACCATTGGGCGGATGCACCCTTCTGTGCGGGTGCATGACACATTGGGCGGCGAGGCGATGTGTCGCCCCGCTGGGGCTCAGGATTGCTCGCACTTTGGAACCCCCATGGCTTACGCCCAATGGTATCTACACAACTTGACCACGCCGCATTGAGTAGTGCGCGGCGTCCTCGCCCGCACTCTTCGACCACTGCCAAGTGCCTGTTTCTCAGCCAATCCACCGATTTCGGACCCCGGAAAATCAGATTGTCTGGTCGGGCCTGTGCGGGCGGGGACGCCGCGCACTTGGCCGACTTGTGTAGATACCATTGGTTTACGCCCCGCCGCAGCGGGCAAGCTGTGGGCGACTGCGTACCGCCCCTGCCGGGGCTGCGGAAGACAAGTCGCCCAAACTGTCACGCGCCCCTTCTGTGCCGACCTCCCTCACCCGCATGTTTGAGCACGCATCGTTCCTGCGTTATCGTGCCCCACGCGTCGGCAGCGGCCGCACAGCGGAAGAGGGAATTGTGTCTCCTGAACTGACCAACATCGAGAAGACCCGCCGGCTCAAGTTCGCCCTGATGGGCGACGCGTGCAACTCGGCGTACCTGAACCTCGCGACGGCCGGGTCGGTGCTGCTGCTGTTCATGGAGAAGATCTCGCTGGATCAGACCCAGATGGGCGTGCTGCTGGCGGTGCTGGGCTTCGGCGGAATGATCGCCCCGGTCGCGTCGCAGCTCGGAGCGAGGTTTGGCTTCAAACGCCTCTTCCTGCGGTTCACTGCCCTGCGGGTGATTCTGCTGGCCGGCATGATCGCCGCACCCTGGATATCCGCGCGATATGGCCCGGAGATGGCGTTCGCATACGTCGCGGGCGTGCTGATCGCCTTCAGCCTCTGCCGAGCCACCGCCGACAGCATGGGCGGGCCGTGGTCGGCCGAGTTCATCCCCAGCGCCATCCGCGGGAAATACACCGCCCGCCAGATGGTTGTGAGCATGCTCTGCGGCGCGGGGTCGATCTTCACCATCGGGTACTTTCTAGGGGCGGATGCGGCCGCGTGGCGATTTCAGATCTTCTTCTCCGTGGCGGTGGTCTTCGGGCTGCTGCCGGTGGTCTTTTACCGCCACGTGCCCGGCGGCGCGCCACAACCGGGAGCCCGCGTCGCCCTGGGCAATATCCTTGTCCCGCTGAAGGACAAGGTCTACCGCCGCCACCTGCTGGGGCACATGACCATGAACTTCGGGTGGTTCGCCACCATCCCGTTCGTCCCGCTTTTCCTCAAGAACCAGATCGGCCTGGAGCCCAGTGAGGTGGTGACGCTCGACGCCGTGCTCATGCTGGGATCGCTGTGCAGCAGCTTCGTCTGGGGCTGGGTGGCCGACCGCTACGGCGGCAAGCCGGTGATGGTCTCGCTGCTATCGCTGCACGTGGTGCTGCCGCTGGGTCTGCTGTTGATGCCCCGCCACAGCCAGTGGAGCCACACCTATGCCATGGTGCTCTACTTCGTCCACGGCTTCATCACCATCGGATGGATCATCGGGTTCTTTCGCTACTTCTTCGTCAACCTGGTTCCGCAGACCCACCGCACCGCCTACATCGCCTTGAACACCTGCATGGGCGGCCTGATGGTGGGCTCCGGCCCGCTCTGGGCCGGCTGGGTGCTGCAAAAACTGTCGGGCCTGGGCGGCACCATCGGCCCGATCGTGATCGATCAGCACACGCCGTTTCTGCTGGGGCTGATCGTGTGTGTCATGGTCGCCACATGGCTGATGGCCGGGCTGCCCGCCCGCGGCGGTGTTGGCATTCGCCAGTTCGCCAATCTGTTCCTTCAAGGCAGCCCGCTGGCAACCGCGACGGGGCTGGTGGCGTTCCGATATGCGGGACTGGAAGAAAAGCGCGTGGCGATCGTCGAGCGTCTGGGCGCCACGCGCAGCCCGCTGAGCGTCAACGAACTGATCGAGGCGCTGGATGACCCGAGTTTCTCCGTGCGGTACGAGGCGATCGTCTCGGTCGCCCGCACCGTGCGAGACCCGCGGCTGACCGATGCCCTGATCAAGCTTTTGCACGGGGCCGACCCCGGCCTGCAGATGGCGGCCGTATGGGCCTTGGGCAGGGTGGGCGGTATCTCGGCCACGCCGGCGCTGCGTGAGCTGCTGGACTCGCCTTACCGCTCCATGCGAGCGCAGGTCGCCAGGGCGCTGGGCACCTTGGGCGACACCGAGTCGTCAGACAGCCTGCTGGCCATGTTCCGCGCCGAGTCCGACCCGGCGCTGCGGGTCGCCTACGGGTCGGCCATCGCCCTGCTCGGCCGGCGGGATGCCATCCCCGGCCTGCTGGACCTGTTGCGCGAACTGGGCAGCGAACCGACCGCCGAGCACCGCCGACGCGAGGCGGCCCTGGCGGTGGCGACACTGATCGGCCGGGACGATGCTGCCCTGCAGTTGTGGCGCAGGATGCACGACCAGCCGGGCGACACGCTGGGCGGAGTGATGCTGGCGGTGCGCTCTCGCCTGTCGCACGTCGGCGTGACGAAGCTGGAGCCGCAGGCGATGCGGACGCTGGTGCAGCGGTGTGCGTACGCCTTCGCTGGGGACAACATGGATGGCGGCGTGGCCGAACTGCGGCTGGTGATCGACGCCGTGCGAGCCGAAGCCTTCACCGGCGAAGCATGGGCCGTTCTGACCGAGACGCATAGCGCGCTGGAGCAGTTCGGGAGCAGCCGGCGGGAATACATTTTACTTGCGGTGCACGCCCTGCATGTCGGGCTGGTGGGCAGCGATCACACGGCCGGCTCGGCGACGCGCGACGTGGCGAGCAGTTCGGCGGCGGCCTTGTAGACCATGTCCGGCGTCACCAGCGTCATGCAGCGGTGATCAAGCGAACACTTTTTCTTCTGGCACGGACCGCAGAAAACCTTTACCGCGACCTTACGCTCAAGCTCGAAATCGATCTCACTCCACTCCGGATGCGTCGGCCCAAAGACCGTGACCACCGGCACATCCAGCGCCGCGGCGATGTGCCGCGGTCCGGTATCGTTGGTGATCATCAGGTCGCAGCGACGGACGATCTCCTTGAGCCCGCCGAGCGACAGGCCCTTGTCGGAGATATCCACCGCGGCGTGAGTCATGTGGCGCTGGATGCTGTCGATGATGCGGCGTTCTTTAGAGGTGCCCGAGAGCAGAATGGTTGCGCCACACTCGACCACCAGACGGTCGGCGACGGCGGCAAACTGCTCTGGCGCCCAGCACTTGGCAGCGCCGTATTGCGCGCCGGGGTTGAGCATCACCAGCGCGCCTTGCCTAAGGCGCGCGGGGCGATGCAGGTCGGGCGACAGGCCGCAGCGGGCGAGTACCTCGGCCGCTTCCTGCCGCTCCTTGGCCGTGATGGCAAGGGTCATGCGAGTGCTGCGAGCCGGTGAGCCCATGTATTGCGCCAGGCCGAGATAGTAGCGGACGATCGGCGTGGGGATGAACTTGCCCTTGTCCTTGCTGGGCAGGAGCTTGTCGGTCAGGAGGAATCCGCGCCCGTCACGGTCATAGCCCACAACCTGCTTCACCCCGGCCATCTTGCAGACCAGCGCCGTCTTGAAACTGTTGGTCAGCAGGATGGCGGTCGTGAAACGGCCGCGGCGCAGCCGGCCGGCCAGTTGAAGAAGGCCCCGCCCGCTCTTGCCGGCCGACTTGCCCGTGCGATAGGTCATCACGCGGTCAAACGATGGCAGGCCGTTGAGCACTGGTTTGACATACCTGCGGCATAGACAGGTGATCTGCGCGTCGGGATACAGCTCGCGAATCGCGCGCAGCGCCGGGGTCGCCATGACCGCGTCGCCCACCCAACTGGGGGCCACCACGAGGATTCGTTTTGCTGGAGCCGGCATGGGTTGAAAGAGGACCTCAGTGGGACTTGGCGAAACTGATCTTGGTGAACTTGGCTTCCATGGCCGCATCGTACACCGCCATCAGGTAGTCGTACTTAACGTCCTTGCCGGGCGAGATGATGACCTGGATTTTGTCGACGGTCTTCTGAGCCGTGGCATACTCGTCCCGCATCCTGACCAGCGCCCCGGCGAGCTGCCGTCGATCGCTGGTGCTGATCTTGCCGGCGTTGGCGACCCACTTGTCGGGCGTGGGCGAGTCGATGCGAATGTCCAGCGGTTCATCGGGAACGAAGCCTTCAGGCGGCTTGGCGCCTCCGAGGCCCTTTTCGGTGTAGGGCAGGTTGCTCATCAGGTAATGCTCGGCGCCGCCGAACTGCCCCACGAGCATGAGGAAGATCAGGATAACCAGGACCACGTCGACCAGCGGGGTCATATTCGGGCCTGAATCGTAGTGGACTGCTTTTGAGCCTTTGATCTTCATCGTCCAACCCTGCTCACTTCAATTCGGTCACAATCTTGGTGTTGAAGTTGACGTTCTTCACGCTCGCCTGTCCCGCCGCCAACAGCACGGGCTCCAGGTAGCGATACGGCAGATCCTTCTCAGCGCGAATGATGATGCGAAACTCGTCATTGTGGTTACGCAGCTTGGTCAGAAGGTCGACCAGTGGCGATTCCATCTTGCCGCTGGCGCCCATCTGCGACAGGCGAATCTCCTGCTGCTTTTCGTTGACCAGGGCGGTGATGCGCGGCTCGTCGCCGGCACCGCGGCGCACGTTCAGCAGCAGTGTGTTGCCCAGGTCGTCAATCTTCAGGCCCCAGAACGTCTCGGGGATGTCCATCTTCTCAGCACCCGTCGAGACGCCGATCTTGGCGACCAGCATGAAGAAGATGATCAGACACATGACAATGTCGATCAGTGGCGTGACGTTCACGCCCCCTTCCTTCATGTCTGGCATCCTGTGCGACTTCATGACATTACCTTACCGATGACTGTTCCATGCATCCCAACCGCAGCATTCATCCAGCGCCAACTCAGCTCTGCGCCGGCATGCCCACTCCGGTCTGCGTGGCCGCACTGGCCGGCTTTCGGGCGGCCGATGCTGCGGCGATCTGCGCCGCGGGTGTACCGGCCGCCGCGGGCTTGGCCTCGGCGGGCTTGATCATCAGCAGCAGCTCTTCACATTCCAGAGCGCCCTGCACCGTCAGGCGATCTACCATCGTGCGAAGCACGCCGAAGCTTGCCAGGCACGGAATGGCAAGGGACAAGCCCAGGAACGTGTGGGTCAGGGCGGCCGAGATACCGTTGGCAAGCTGGGCCGGATTTGCATTGCCGCCCGCTCGACTCAGGGCCGCGAAGGCGTCGATCATGCCCAGCACCGTACCCAGCAGGCCCAGCAAGGGCCCGAGGTTGCCGATGATGTTCAGGTATTCAATCCTGCGAAACTGTTCGGCTGTCTGCTCGCCGACGGCGGTCTCCATGGCTTCTTTCATCGCCGAGAAGCTGGGGGCACGCTTGAGCGCGGGATACATCGCCTTGCTGACAAAGCTGGGATCCGACGCCGTGAACTCCTCGAGCTCGCGGAACTGCCGGGCTGCGATGAGTTCGCGAATGCGCTCAGTGCTCGCCACCGGCATCAGGACGCTGCGACGCGCCTGGATAAAGCCCTTGACGATCAGCGTCACCGCGATGATCGAGCAGCACATGATGATGACGAACACCATGTCGATGTGGCTGAGGATCAGCGTGATAAGCGTGGCGAACATGCTCGGCGGCGATTCATCCTTGCCACCCACAGGAGCCGCAGTCTGTGCGAAGCTGCCGCTGACGCCAAAGAGGATCGTGGCGACCAGCACCACGAAGAGCAGGATCCGGAACTTTGAGTAACCGTCTCGACGCATGGGAAACCCTTTCACAATTAGTCTGGTTTAACCGACCGGTATCGCCCACCATTGTCCTCGGCGATCTTCTTGAGGATGTCCTCAAGGTCAGGATCAACGGTGGTCTGAAGCAGGATCGTGTTGACCTTCACATGGCCATCCGAATTGGCCTTCTTGAAAGCCGCCCGAACGGCCTCGTACGACGAAACATTGTCAAAGCCGTCCGTCAGCACGAAAAGGAGTTCCGGCTTCATCGCAAACGCTTTTTCGATGGCAGCGAACGGATCGGTGCTGCCCTCAGGACCATACCCCTTGATCCAGGCGTAGGCCTTGCTCTTATTATCAGCCGTCGCGGCCACCAGCGAAGGAGGAAAGCCTTCGACGGACTCGGCCGCACTGCCGCCCTCGGCGCCGTGGAAGAAGATCACGTTAAAGAACTGAATCGGCTGGAGTTTCTCCAATGTGCGATACAGTTCCTGGCGAAGCATGGGGAACGACACGACCATCGTGCCGCTGGCGTCGCAGAGAAATACGATACGCGTGGCATTACCGCTGGAGCCAATGAAGCCGACCTTGGGTCCGGTGCCGCCGCCGCCGGGAACGCCAAACGGCGAACCTACCGCATCCCCGCTGCCCAAGCCACTGCCCGTGCCGGGGTTCAATGCCGTGCTGCCGCCGACGCCGCGTCCGATCAGCCCGGCATTCACTTCCCCCCCGCCCAGGTCCACCTTCAGCTTACTGTCAATATCCGCCTTGGGAGCAACATCCTGGACATCAATCTGCGTGTCCGAGGTCATGTTGGGATCAGCGCCCAGACCGGGGTTGGGCACGCCGCCCACCTCGGCGCCTTCCACGATCGTGGCATCGGGGATGATGATCTGTTCTTTGACGACTTGCGTCACGGTCTGCACTGCCTTGGCCGTCGCGATACCCAGGATGATGATGCCGGCGTGCAGCAGGAAAGACGTAACGAATGGCAGGACGTTCTGCACGAATGGATGTTGCCAAAACGTGCCCTGCGGCGACTGCACATAATCCGTCTGATCTGCGGCCGGGGCGTCGGGGCGGTCGAGGCGAGATGGCCGCGCTGACTCCGGCGGCCTCGCGTCCGACTGCTTGCTTTCTGCCATCTTCGCGTCTCCTGCCGCCGATGAAACCGCCGGTAGGGCGAGGGGCACGGCACCGGCGTAATATAACCCTCGCACGCCCCCCGTCAAATCATTCCCGGAGCGGCATTCCCAGCCCCCCCCCGCACCACTCGCCGTTTGCTGGACGAGACGACGGCGGGCTCAGGCTTGTCGCAGCAACGCCCTGAACCCTGCCTGCTCAAAGTGGCGGTCTGCAGTCATCGCGTCGGTCACACCTCGCTCTTCCATTACGATGAGGCTGCTGCAATCCGTCAGACTCCATTCCTTATCCGGTCGGGAGACGAACAGGCGCATCGCCGCCTCCAGCAGGCGGGAGGAGGCTGGTACGATCTCGATTCGCGGATCCTGACGCAACGCTGCAAATGTAGGTTCAACCAGCCGCCGGTGCCGAGCCGAGCACATCCCGTCGGCATACTCAAACAACACATACTCGGTTGTAATCAACCGACCCATCTGCCGACGATGAAGTTCCACGGCTTTCTCGTGGTAGCCATCGTCGGTGAGAACCAGTGCGATCAGATAGGCCGTATCGATGAATGCCGAAATCACCCCGGACCCCTCCGGATATACTTGTCATGGTTCTCAGAAAAGTCCGCGGGCATTCCACCTTCGGTCGCGAATTTCAGAATCTCCTCAAAGGCATTGGTCGGCCGCTCCTCCGATTCCACCGTCAGGCGCAGTCGCATATTGACCGGAAGGTCGGCCGGCAACGGATCATCCAGCACCAGTTGCTTACCATCGTAATGAGCATTCAGCACGGTCATAGCGCACCTCGCATCGCATTATACACGCCCCCGCCGCTACAGGGTTCTGGGGGCCACCCACTTGTTCTTGCGGCAGCCCTGGTACATCGCCTCCATGACCGCGCTGCGATAGGCCGCCTCCCGGGCGGTAACCAGCTTCTGGTCCGCAAGCCCCACCAGCGTGTTGACCCATGAATCCAGCCCCGCCGGGATGCCCGCAGCCAGTTGCGTGTAGGGCTGGTCATCCTTAATGCCCAGCTTGTCGCACTTGAAGTAGAGCTTGCCATTGATGATCGCGGCGTGCGCCTCCGTACCGCTGACCAGCAGGCTCAGCGGATTGGCCACGTCGTCCCAGGCGGCCGCGAGAGTGCCGATCGCGCCGTTCTTAAATCGCAGCATTCCCTCGCCCGTCTCGTCGCAGAAACTCACCTTGCCCGCGGCATCCTTGTTCTCGTACCGCTTGGTGCCCGTAGAGATGGTCGCCGTCGCCAGTTCCACCTCGCCCATCAGCCACAGCATGATGTCCAGCGAATGGGTGCCCAGGTCGCCAAAGGCGCCGACGCCCGAAATGGCCGGGTCCGCCATCCAGCGCCAATCCTCGCCCGGCTGCTCGGGCTTGGCGGCAAACCAGTTGCCCAGCGCGCCCGAGTGGCAGTTCGAGCTGCGAACCCGCGTAATCTGCCCAAACGTCCCCTTCTCGATCTGCTCCTTGATGAATAGGATCTGCGCCGAACCGCGCATGAAATACCCCGTGCTAAACAGCACGCCGGCCTTCTCGATCACCTTCGCCATCGCGTAGCCGTCCTTCGCGGCCATCCCCATCGGCTTCTCCACGAACATCGGCTTCCTGGCCTTGGCCGCCTGCTTCACCAGTTCCTGGTGCCGGCCGGTCTCCGAGCAGATGATCACGCCGTCGATCGTCTTGTCCTTCAAAATCTCGGCCGAATCATTAACTGACACGGCACCGGCTTCGACCGCCCACTTCTGCGATCGCAGCGGATTGGGATCCCACAGCTTGACGAGTTTCGCATCCTGCCGCTTCATGATGTTGCGGACAAAGCCCGGGGTATGAATATGGGCACAGCCAAGAATTCCAAGTTGAACCACTGTCGCTCCTTCAAATAAATCAAAAACCTGGCCGCCCGCAGTGGAGCGACCCGAACGAAGCATTATCCCACAGCGTCGCCCGGCCCGCAACGGCCGCAGAGGTGCAGCCCGCAGCGGGCGTGCAGGACACTTAAGGCGATCTGGAGTGCTGCGAGCTTCTCGCAGCTTTGACGAGCCGACCTTGTCGGCGGCAGGAATACATCGGCGCCTTGTGGGACGCAGTTAGTGACGCGGCATGTCCTACTCTGCTGCACCGCCCTCCCGGCGAGTTTCTCGCCGGGAGGGCAGTGCAGCAGGACTGGCAATATGAACTGCGTCCTGTTTGATTTTCTCAGAAAAAGAAGAGGTGGGACGACTGCTGTTCAAGGGGCGCCAATCTCAGCCCAACGGGGCGACATGTGCGCAGGGCACCTCCGGCGGAGGATCCCTGGAGTGCGGTAAGCTTCTTACCGCTTTACCGAGGCGAGCTTCTCGCCGGGAGGGCAGTGCAGCGGGACTAGCAGTATGAACTGCGTCCTGTTTGATTTGTCACCGGCGCTCAATCGCGTCCTGTTTGATTTGTCCGCTTTGCGGATGGCCGCTCCCTGTTTGACCACGGCGGACTGCTATTGGACCTTCAGCATCTTCTCCAGACCAAGGTTGACGTCATCGACGAAGAAGAGATGCGCCCCGGTTTCGCGAGCATTTGAGCAAGGAGGCCGTTGCCCTATGAGGCCCGCTCGCCGGGACTCTGGCGAAACCCAACCCTTGGATCGGGGCTGCATTCGACCATCGGGGCTAGAGAACAGGACGCGCAGAGAATCGCTTGGGCCACGGATTGCATCCGGCGGATAAAGTAGCACGAGCCGTCCTCGGCCGTAGCACTTATCGTCAGGCGACAGGCTGTCCTGATTCCTGATTTAAAACGGGAAAGCAAACCAATCTCGCGTTCTTTTCGGTCTAAGAAGACAGAAGACTTTTTATCCGCCCGGTTGAATACAACCTCGATTCACGCCCGGTTGAGTACAACCTTGATTTACACAGATTAAGAAGGAGACCAAAAAGACTCATTGGCTGCTTCCACTTTCTTCAATCTGTGAAAATCGGTGCCAATCGAGGCCGTACCCGGCCGGGCGGATAAAACTCTTCTAAAAGGGCCGTCACTCGAATCGCGTCCTATTTGGGATCTATGCTGACATCCTGCACTTCCCATTTGGTTCGCCCGAGTTGGCACAACAGGACGCAGCCTAGCAGGCTATCCGTTGCTTGCAACTCAACAATCCAACCCCACCACTATGATCTTTCCGGCCCGGCGGCTGACGAGGAGGCCGCCGGGGAAATGGGCTCGGGCCGGGGTGGCGGCGTCTTGGACCATGGCGAGCAGGCGGTCGAGAACGGCGATCGAGAGGTCATTGGGATCCGCGCCGCGAACGGCGAGCCAGTTGCGCAGGGCATCGCGGGCGAGAATGGCGGGCAGGCCGCGGACCTGGGTTACGGCGAAGGTGCTATCGAGCTGGGGCGACTGGGCGACGAGCCAGGTGTTCAGGTCGGCAGCGTGGCGGGCGAGTTCGACGAGGTCGGCGGCGAGCTGGGCGCGGGTGGCGAGGTAGGCTCGCACGCGGTTTCGGAGGTATTTGCCGCTGGCGTTGCTGGAGTCTTCGCGCCAGGGGAGTGAGGCCTGGCGGAGGTGGGCTCGGAGCAGGTCGGGCGAGACGGCGAGCAGTGGGCGGCGGATGGTCAGGCCGCGGATCTGGGTGACCGAGGGAATGCCGGCGAGGCCGCGGAGGCCGGCGCCGCGGGCGAGGCGGAGCAGGACGGTCTCGGCCTGGTCGGCGGCGTGATGGGCCAGGAGGACGCCGCTGAGGTGGCGCTCGGCGACGACCTGCTGGAACAGGTGGAGTCGGAGTTCACGGTAGCGGGCCTGAGGATTGGCCGGGAGGGGAGAGGTGATCTGTCGCTGGAGTTCGTGACGGCGGGCGATGAGGCAGGGAAGATTCCAGCGGGCGGCGAGGGTGGCGACGCTGGCGGCGTCGTCGCGGCTTTCCTGGTCGCGGAGTTCGTGGTCCAGGTGAACGAGATGCAGTTGCAGGTCGGGGCGGGTGCGGAGCAGGTCGGCCAGCGCGACACTGTCCGCGCCGCCGCTGATGCCGACGGCCCATGGGGCGGGCGGCACGGAGGCGATCGCGGACTGTAGGAGCATGTGCATCGGTTCACCGTTATAATCGAGAGGTATGAGAAGTCGCCATGTTGTTGTACTGCTGGGGCTGGCCGGGGTGGCGCTGGGGCAGAGCCAGCCGACAACGGCTCCGGCCGACCCGACGGTCGACTGGCTGCTGGGGGAGAAGTCGGTGGCGGCAACTCCGGCGACAGGTCCCAGCACGCTGCCGGCGGGCGGTACGACATCGCCTCTGACGAAACGGGACGCGAACGCTGAGGCACGAACGGGGGCGATCACGATGAGCGATGGGTCGGTGATCAAAGGGGAGATTCGCAGCACGCCGGGGAAACCGATCCGGGTTTGGGATGATTCGATCAAGCAGTATGTGGACATCCCGTTCAAGGCGATCGTGAGCGGGACGGCCGGGGTTTTGTGGGAGCGTGATGAGAAGGAATGGCACTTTGTCGCCAGCGGGAGCGACATCAAGGAATACACGGGTAAGACCTATCCAGCGCGGGAGACGACTTACGAGTTCAGGCTGAGTAGCGGGAAAACGGTGGCCGGGGGCGTGGTGGCACCGCTGTATGTGACGACGGCGGAGGGTGAGCGGCTGCTGGTGCTGAACAAACGGGCGAAGGGTGAGGTCGGGCAGGGGCTGAAGGACCTGGTCTATGTGCAGGCGATTCGGTTTGAGGACTGAGCCGGGCGGGCGGGTTGAGGGTAGTAGCGTCGGTGCGGATCTCGCAGTTGAGTCTGAAGGCGACAGCAGGAGAACAGACATGAAGCATCACATCTTGCGGGCAATGGTCGTGCTGCTAGTGGTCAGCAGCGTCAGCGTGGTGGGGCAGACGCTGCCGACCACGCGGGAGACGCGGGAGGCCAATGACGTCCTGAAGGCGCAGGGACTGACCAGGGCCGGAGCGATGTACCTGCTGGAGGCGGATCTGAAGCTGCAGGACGACCTGGAAGCGGTGGGAAGGACGCGGATGGAGCTGGCGAAAAACCGGCGTAAGCGGGCGGAGATTCAGCAGGTCATCCAGCGGGCGGAGAACTCGGCCCGGCAATGGGCGAAGGAGCGCGCGGATCTGATGCGGCGTATGCAGAGCGCGGGAGATGTGCGGAAATACAATGAGCTGGTTGGCGAAATGAACCTCCGGGGCGACTGGATCAAGGAGGCCGAGCTGGCGGTCACGCAGCGCGAGCAGGAATTGCGGGCGACGAGCGATTCCCCCGACGACTACATCACGCAGGTGCTGGCCGTGTCGGACAAGATCGAGGAGACGGCGAAAAAGTACGAGGCACTGGCGGCGGATGACTCGGTGAAGGCGGCTTTGGCCAAGGTCAACGCCGGAGCCACGACCAAGTTGAGGCTGGGGCCGTCGGGCCGGTTTGTTCAGGAGTTGCCCCGGCGGCGCAAGGATCGGGCGGCGATCCAGTCGGCAGAGATCAAGCTGAGGCTGGGCGAAGGCGTGCCGCAGGCGGAGGTGACGCTCAATGGGAAGGTGAAGCAGGTGATGGTTGTGGACTCGGGCGCGTCAATCGTCACGATCACGGCCGATGTGGCCAGCGCGCTGGGAGTGGTGCCGGCCGCGGGCGATCCCAGCATCAAGCTGCGCGCGGCCAACGGCAAGGAGATGGAGGCGAAGCTGGTCTTCCTGAAGAGCATCCAGCTTGCACAGTTCACGGTGGAGAATGTGGAATGTGCGGTGCTCCCGGCATCGGCGAAAGATGCCCCCTGCCTGCTGGGCGGGACGTTCCTTCGGCATTTCGCGTACAAGATGGACCTGGCGGCCGGCACGCTGCACATGTCGCAGCTCCAGGAAGCGACGCCTGCGGCCCCGAAGCGGACGGAGCGATGAGAGCGGAGGTGATGGATGGGCGGGCAGTATCCGTGAAGGGCGATTTCTCACTGGTGACAGGGCGGGCGCTGGTCGGTCAAAAGAAGGGGATGCCTTACCAGGCGATGTCGGCCGAGTCGGCGGGCCGTAACTGGACTTGAACACGCAGGCTGAGCAGCTCTTCCAGAAGACGATATTTCTTCTTTTTGAGGAAGCACTCCTCGGCGCGAGGGAGGTCGTGGACAAAGCAGCGGATGCGAATGCGGTCTTCCTTAAGGCGGATCGAGAGGGCCGGGGTGGTGAAGTTGCGGCTATCCAGGGCGTCGGCAGCGCGAAGAAGGGCCAGCAGCAGGTGCATGGAACGGGGGCTCTGCAGTTCGGGGTGATCGTCGCGCCATTCGGGGAGCGGGCCGCGATGGTAGCGGGTCAGGTGGGCGAGGATCGGGCGTTCGGAGGCCCGGAGATGCGGGACCGCATCCTCCAGCAGCATGCGCGCGCCGTGGAGATTGTGTTTGTCGGCGCTGCGGACGCGGCCGATGTCGTGAACGAGACAAGCGAGTTCCAGGTAGCGGCGATGACGGGGCTCAAGATCGTGAGACTTGGCGGTGAGATCGAACAGGGCCAAGGCGATCTGCATCACGCGCTGCTCGTGACGGCTGTCGCCCAGACGGGCAGACACCCAGGTTCGGAGGCGTCCGAGCCGGGTCGTGAACAATTGCACAGGCCAGTGAGCTATGACAATTCCCATTGTCGAGCGCTCTGTCGTGAGAAGACCAACCTGCCGCCGCTGTGCTGAAACATTGACGCGATTACCGATTTCCATCCGTGTACACCGGTAACCAGAACAGCGGTCAGCCTGGTTACTGTGCCCTAAGAATATCACCCTAAAGTGTTAACATCCAATTAAGCGACGGTATATATCGGGATAATTCCAGACGGCCGGTTGCTGACCCAAAGGCCAGCGGCGCGTATGCTGGTGTGCCTGGATGGTGATTATGCAACAGCGATCTTACGTTCAGGCATCTCGATACATCGACCAGCTCATTGAGGAGTTGCGCCGGGTGGTGCCGCTGGCGATGAAGAAGTGGGACGAGGACGCGATCCACGATGCGCGAGTGTGCACGCGGCGACTGAAGGCGGCGGTGGACCTGCTGATTCCAGTGACGACTGAGCAGCATCGTAAGCCGCTAATCAAGACGCTGCGGACGCTGCGGCGGCGACTGGGGCCGCTCAGAGATCTGGATGTGATGATCTCCCACCTGCAGGAGGTGAGGTATCAGCGGCGGCATGGCCGGGCTGCGGCGTGGGTTGTGGGGGAGTTGGAGGCTGAGCGACGACTGGAGCGGGAGAAATTCAGTGCGAAGGTATCGGCGCCGCGAATCCTGGGGCAACTGGGCGGGTGGTGGGGACTGCGCGAGGAGATCGCGGGAAAGCGAAGGATGCTGACGCCGGTGCTGGTGCGGTCGCTGCATGAGCAACTGGGTTCGTTTGCTGGTCAGGCGGAGGCGATGGTGACGGGGGGTGGCGCGGGATCTGCGACGGGTGGGAGGCCGCCGGCCGAACCCGGTGACGTGGCCGAGGGTGAGCAAGTCCGAGCGGCTGCCGCGACGCCTGGGACCGATCCGCATGCGCTGCGGATCGCGGGGAAGCTGCTGCGGTATACGCTCGAGTTGGCCAGTGCGACGGGGCATGAGCTTCCTGAGCCGGTGATCAAACAATTCAAACATATGCAGGGCGCGCTGGGGCTGTGGCACGACTATGTGGTGCTGAGCCAGAAGGTGATGCGGCTGACGCTGGATGATGAGATCGCGTGCCATGATCGGGTGCTGTATGAGCAGCTTTTCGCGCTGGCGGGACTGCTGTGGCGTCAGGCGGAGCATCAGTTGAAGGTGTTTGCGGGGATCTGGCGGGAGCAAGGGACGCAGGTGGCGTCGTCGATCCGTGAGGCGATGACGCTGCCGGAGGTGGTGAGTGCAGGCACTGCGGCGGACGTGGCTGGGTCTGCGGCAAGCCAGAGTCAGGGCGAGGCGACGATTCCTGGGGACTGACCCCCCCTCCTGCCACTACAGTGCCACGTCGCATCGCCACGATCAAGTGGGGCTGGCCGCCTCGGCCGCCGATTGGTTTGCCAGCGGATCACACTTCAGGATACAGGTGAATCAAGGTAGCGGTTGGCGCGAGCAGGGGCTGTCGGAACGCCAATCGTTCCGCCGCGGGCACGAAATGGGCGGCCGAGGCGGCCCGCCCCACTTGAGACGCCTTGCACGAGCATCTTCTTATCCTTTCATCCCTGTCAGCGTGACGCCCTGGATGAAGTATTTTTGGGCGAAGAAGAAGATGAGGATGACGGGGACGGTCATGAGGAGACTGCCGGCCATGGTGAGGGTGGGGTTGTTGCCGACCTGCACGGAGAAGGCGTAGAGGCCGAAGGCGAGGGAGTACAGGCGCTGATCGGCGACGTAGAGCAAGGGGCCCATAAAGTCGTTCCATGTGCCCATGAAGGTGAAGATGGCGATGGCGGCCAGCGAGGGCTTGACCAGGGGCAGGACGACATGCCAATAGATGCGGAAGACGCCGCAGCCATCGATGCGGGCGGCATCCTCGAGGTCGCGCGGGATTCCCTTCATGAACTGGCGCAGGAGGAAGATGAAGAAGGCGTTGCCGAACATGGAGGCAAGCCAGAGGGGCGTGAGGGTATTGTAGGCGCCGACGCTTTTCCAGATGAGGAAGTGCGGGATCATGGTGACCTGGCCGGGGATCATCATGGTGGCGAGCATGAGCAGGAAGCAGAAATCGCGGCCGGGCCAGTGGAGGCGGGAGAAGGCATAGGCCACGAGGGATGAGAAGGCCAGGGTGAGGATGATGTTGGCGATGACCAGGAAGAGGCTGACGCGCAGGTAGCGCCAGAAGGGGATGTGGTCCAGGACGCGGTCGTAGTTGAGGCGAAGTTTGTTGGCCCAGGCGCCGGAGGGGGAGACTCTGGCGATGGTGAGGGTCAGGCGCATCTCGCGCGGGTCGGTGACGGAGGTCTGCCGGCCGGCGTCGTCAAGGAGGATCCACGTCTTGATCTTGGTGGAGACATCATCCTCCGAAGGCCACTGCCATGTGACGGTCTGCCATTCGTAGTTTGCCAGCGGAACGACCCGGCGCTGCTGCCAGACCTTGCCCATGGCTTCGAGCGTGAGGCCAACCTCGTGCCAACTGTCGTCGGGGCGAAGCTGGATCTGCACGCGCTGGAGATCCTTGACGTCGAAGGGCAATTGGAGCGTGCGCGTGAGTTGGATTGAGTCGCCCTGCTGGAAGTTGTAGGTGACATCGGCGAACTGGCGGCGGCCGTCGCTGCGATCGCGGAAGGCGGCGACCGAGGGGGTGTAATTGGTCCAACGCTGCGAGGTAGGTAGATCCGGCAGCAGTTCGGCTTCCTCTAGCTGCTGGCTGCGGACGTGGATAGCGCCGATGGAGAGCCGGCGATCGATGTTGCGGACGATCTCGTCAATGGTCTCGGCCGTGGCGATCTGTTTGGCGGCGTCGATGATGCCCTGATCGGGGCCGGCCCAGACGGCCGACGGCAGGACTTTGGAGAGCCTGAGATAGAGCCCGCGGCCAACCTGCTGCCAGGCGAGATCGGGATCGAGGCCGCCCGGCAGTGTGTGGCCGCTCTGGCGGGCGAGCGAGGTCAGGGCGGGCAGAAGAGATGCCTGGCGGTCGGCGGAGCCGGGGAGGTCGCCGTAGTATTGGGTGTCGATGTAGGGGCTGTGAACGGCGGCCGAAGGGGTGAGCGGTTTGATCTGAATATTCTGCGTGAACAGCTCGCGATCCACCTTCACGCTGGTGGACGCCATCCAGACGAACGGGAACGAGAAGAGGATCGAGCCGACGATCAGCAGGAGGTAGAGCGGGATCATGGATAAGAAGCTTCGCTTCACGCTTCCTCCCCGTAATGGACCCAGCGTTTGGAGAGGGTCATCTGGACGGCAGTCAGTACCAGAACGATCGCGAAGAGCACCCAGGCCATGGCGCTGGCGTAACCCATTCGGCCGTAGCGGAAGGCGTTGTTGAAGAGGTGATAGACGTAGAAGAGGGTGGAGTTCTCAGGCCCGCCACTGGTCATGATGAAGGCCTGGCCGAAGATCTGGAAGGTGCCGATCAGGCCCATGATCAGGTTGAAGAAGATGTAGGGAGTGAGCTGGGGAAGGGTGATATGGCGGAACTGCTGCCAGGTGTTGGCGCCATCGACGCTGGCGGCTTCGTAGAGGCTTTGCGGGATGCCCTTGAGGCCTGCGAGCCAGATGATCATGCCGCCGCCGGCACCCCACAGGCCCATGATGATCAGGGAGGGCTTGCTCCAGTTGGCCGACTGCAGCCAGAGCGGGCCTTGGATGCCAAGTTTCTCCAGCAGCAGGTTAAAGGTGCCGCCCTGGGGGTTGAGGATCCAGATCCACAGGATGCTGGCGGCGACCATGGGGACGATGGCGGGGAGATAGAAGAACGTGCGCCAGGCGGCCATGCCGCGGATGTTCTGGTTGAGCAGCAGGGCCACGCCGAGGCTGACGGCCATGCCCAGCGGGACGCCGATCATCATGTAGAGCGTGTTGGTCAGCGCGATGGGGACGAGGCGGTCATCGGTGAACATCAGCTTGTAGTTTTCCAGACCGGTGAAGACGGCGGGGTTGAGGATGTCGTAGTGGCAGAAGCTGATCAGCAGCGAAAAGAGCATGGGGCCGCCGCCAAAGACAAGAAAGCCCAGCAGCCATGGGGAGACGCAGAGGTATCCGCCGAACCACTGCTTGCGATAGTAGCCGCCGGCGGAGCCTTCGATGACCGAGTCGCCGGGGCGGGTGAGGTGCAGTCGGGCGGCCAACTGGCGACGGAAACGGGCCTTGGTGTCCCACAGATAGACGATGACGCCGACGACCAGGATGATCGCGCCGTAGATGAGGTAGAAGAAACTCCACGACTGGATCGGCTTGCCAGGTGGCGGACTCAGCATGCGATCCAGCGATCGCTGGACGATGCTGTCGCCACGGTCGAGGGCCTGTTGGGGGCTCATGCGGTGGTAGAGCGCGGATTCCATGGCATTGATCTGCTCATTCCATAGCAGTTGGCCCACGGGCGTAATGGGACGGTAGCGCGAGACCGGGAGCAGGTCGTTGAACAGCTTCTGGCCCACGCTGAACTTGCGGGGGACATCGGGGTTATCCTGGACATACTTCTTGAAGGCGTACTCGTTCATCGCGGGAATGGGGTATTGCGGCGGCAGGTAGACGCGGCCCAGGGCCTCGGCGACCTGCCGATCGCTTTCCATCTGGATGTAGTAGGAACGATCGCTGGCGAGGAAGCGGATGAATTCCCACGCGGCGGTCTTGTTCTGGGCGGTGCTGGGGATGGCGAGCGCCCAGCCGCCGCACCAGCTCATGGGGCCTTGGGCAATCTTGTCCTTTGGCCGGGGCGGCGGAGCGACGCCGAAGTTCATGTCGCGCCCGTAACTGGCGAGGCCTGGGAGCGTCCAGACACCGTCGATCTTCATGGCGACCTTGCCCTGGATGAACGGGTCGAGGGAGCCGGTCTGGAAGCCCGCCTGGAACGCCTGGACGGCTTCGTAGCCGCCGGCGTCGTCGTAGATGAGCTTCATGTAGTCCAGGGCCTGCACGACGGCCGGCTCATTCAGCAGGCACTTGCGGCCGTCGTCGCTCATGAACTTGGCATCGTTCATCCATCCGAACATGTAGAGCCAGCTATTGCCGAAGTTGGGGGCAAAGCCGATGGTGGTGAGGTGCCCTTTATCGTCATGCTCGGTGAGTTTCCTGGCGTACTCACGCAGTTCATCCCAGTCGCGAGGCGGCTTTGCTTCGCCGTTGTCGTCGACCAGGCCGGCGCGTTTGAAGAGGTCTTTGTTGTAGAGCAGGGCGCGGTTATCGACGGAGGCGGGGATGCCGTAGGGCCGGGCTGCGTAGGTTGATTCATCCCAGCAGGACTTGTAGAAACGCGGGGCGGTCGGCGTGTCAGGACGATGGGCGGCGAGGTCCTTTTCGATGAAGGTATCCAGCGGAGTGAAGGCTCCGCGCGCGGCCCACTCGGCAACCGCGTAACGGTCGAAGAAAATCACATCCGGGGGCGTGCCGCCGGCCACTGCGACGAGGAAGCGCGTGGGGTCGGCGACCTGGTCGCGTGCGGCGTTCTGGCCTGAGATCACACGATAGACGGGCTTGGACGGATCCTTGGCATGTTCGGCTTCGGAGGCCCGCTCGAACTCCTTGACGACGTCGGCCATCGCGCCGGCGATCGGTCCGCCGGGGCCCATGTAGGCAATCTCGATGAGGTTGTCCGGCCGCACCGCCTGATCGAGTTGCCGCGAGGGATAGAGCAGAAACAGTGCGAGCAGGCCCAGAACGACCGCGGCCATGCCGCGATAGCCGTCGGATCGTTCCCAGAGCCGGCGAAGGAGATGCATTGGACAAGTTTCTATCACAAGGGAAGAGACCTTGCCATGATCGGCACCTGGCGGGCGTGCTCATTTTTCCGAGCACGCGATTTCTTAGCCCCAACGGGGCGGCATTCTTAAGCCCTGGGTAAGCGTACTCGCGTAGCCCTGGGTAAAAACCATTCACCCGGATTGAGCCCTGAAAGGACGACACATCCTTCAGCACCGTATTCGCTCCAACCACTCGCTGACGCGCAACTTGCATCTGCCCGGGGAAATGGGCACGCCCCAAGTGGCCCGCTTCCTGTGGAAGCGGAACCAAAGCCGCCCCAGCCCCGAGCACCCGCGATCGCCATCGGCTCACCCTATCCATCCTCAAGCCCTCCCGTTTCCACAGGAAGCAGCCTCGCCGTGGAGAGAATCGGCCCACTTGACCGGAATTCTTTTCACGCCCACGGATCTCGGGTGCCTCACGGTTGACGCAAGCTGCCTTCTTCAGCCCCGGCAGGGGCGGCACCGCAGTAGCCCATCGGCGTAAGCCATGGGGGCCGAAAGTCCGACCACTCCTGAGCCCCAGGGGGGCGACACTGCATCTCACCGCCCATCATGCACACTCCGGCGTCCGGCGCCTCCCTCCGCTCGCGCGTGTAGGTTCTTCTGGCGAGAGTCGTTTGTATGCCAGAACGCGCATTTCTCTCCTCCCCCGTGGGGGATTGTGGGAGGAGGTCTCCTAACGAGGAATGCCCCCCCTCGCCTTCTTACTACCACGCATCATACTCATACGCGTACAACCGGTGCCTGTGCCGAAGCTCATCCCGCTCCATTCGGGACACTGGGCCCACGCATCGCCTCCCCTCCCGCGCTTGCTCTGAGCCCGCCGCGCCTCGTAGACTGCCAACACGTTGCCCGGGATCGCGGGGGCGGGTGCCAACAAGGAACCGTGTGATGATGCCAAACAAGAAAAGCCTGCTCCTGCTCTCGCTCCTGCTGGCCGCTGCGGCAGCGGCCGTCTGCTGGCGCACCCTCGGCCGCAAACCAGCCTCGCCGTCAATGCCCGCAGGATCGGCTTCGTCCCTGATCGCCCCATCCCCCCCCCCCGCCGCTGCCAGCACAGCACCCGCCAAAGTCGACGTCGTCGACGGGCAGGCCACCAATCGGCAGACCGATGGCCCATGGCGTCTCGTCCCGGACGTCGAATTCGCCCGCGTCGGCGAGCGGCCGCTGCGGCTGGATCTGTATCTCCCTCGCGATGCCAAAGCCACGACGCCGCTGGTTGTGTGGATTCACGGCGGCGGCTGGCGCAAAGGCACCAAGGACGCCTGCCGAATGGTCTTCCTGGTCAAAGAAGGGTTTGCCGTCGCCAGTATTGAGTATCGCCTTGCCCCCGAGGGCGCGTTTCCCGATCCGCTGAACGACTGCAAGGCGGCCATCCGTTTCCTGCGTGCCAATGCCGCGCAGTACGCCATCGACCCCAACCGCATCGGCGTGGCCGGGGCCTCGGCCGGCGGGCACCTCGCCTCGCTGGTCGGCATGACCGGCGATGATGCGAAACTCGAAGGCACGCTCGGCACCCAGGGCGTCTCCAGCCGGGTGCAGGCCGTCTGTGACTACTTCGGCCCAACCGACCTGACGAGCGTGGCCGGCACCGAGTGGGACAACCCCAAGGGTGCCGTCTATCACCTGCTGGGCGGCACCGTCGCTCAGCACATGCAGGCCGCCCGCGATGCCAGCCCGATCTTCCACGTGGCCAAGACCAATCCGCCCTTTCTGATTCTCCACGGCGACAGCGACCAGACCGTCCCCCTAAGCGACAGCCAGAACCTCGCCAAAGCAATGAAGGACCAAGGCGCCGACGTCCAACTACAGATCCTCCCCGGTGCCGGCCACGGCGGCCCCGCCTTCTTCACCCCGGCAATGCAGCAGCGAGTGACGGACTTCTTTCGACAGAGCCTGCAGAAGCCGCAGTAGCAAACGAAGGCCCCGCCCGTGAACGCTGCCACCCGGCCGGGTAACACTGCGGATGAACCCTGACGAAGGCATCGCAGAACAGGCTCAGCCACGTGGCTGCCCTCGCCGTGCAGGTCTGTCTCGCATATTCGGATACCGTCGATGCTATTCAGGCGCAATTAAGCAAGGGACGCACACAGAGAAAGGTTTAAAGGTGACGTCCCAAAACAAGGTTTAAAGATAAGAAAGATAAGAAAGGTGACATCCCACAATATTCAAG
>JBBQTU010000018.1:0-31394 GCA_038213005.1 Tepidisphaerales bacterium
CTGAGCCCCAACCTGGTGCAGACGCTGGAGAACAATCCGGCATTCGTACACGGCGGCCCGTTCGCCAATATCGCCCATGGCTGCAACAGCGTCGTGGCAACGAAGCTCGCCATGCGGCTCAGCGAATACACCGTCACAGAAGCCGGATTCGGCGCTGACCTGGGCGCCGAAAAGTTCCTGAATATCAAATGCCGCTACGCAGGCCTCGTGCCCAACGTCGTCGTGCTGGTCGCCACCGTGCGCGCCCTGAAGATGCACGGCGGCGTCGCCAAGGATGCCCTTAAAACGCCCAATGTTGCCGCCGTTGAAATGGGCCTGAACAACCTCGTCAAGCACATCGAGAACATCCATCAGTTTGGGCTGCCGGTCGTCGTGGCGATCAACCATTTCACCAGCGACACCGACGAAGAGGTGGCGGTCATCAAGCGTCACTGCCAGACGATGGGCGTCACCGCCGTCAAGGCCAGCCACTGGGCCGATGGCGGCCAGGGCGCTGAGCAGCTCGCCGCGGCCGTCATCGCCGTCGCCGAAAAGCCCAGCGGCGATTTCAAGCTCCTCTATCCCAACGAAATGAAGCTCTGGCAGAAGGTGAAGACCATCGCCCAGAAGATCTACGGCGCCAATGACATCATGGCCGACGTCAAGGTCCGCCAGAAGTTTGAGGACCTCGAAGCTGCCGGCTACGGCCACCTGCCTGTGTGCATGGCCAAGACGCAGTATTCCTTCTCCACCGATCCGGCACTGCGCGGCCGGCCCCGCAACTTCGACGTGCCCATCCGCGACGTCAACGTCTCGGCCGGCGCTGGTTTCGTCGTCGTCCTCACCGGCGAAATCATGACGATGCCCGGCCTGCCCAAGGTTCCCGCCGCCGAGATCATCGACATCGACGACGATGGCAACATCACCGGATTGTCGTAAATATGGCCAATCGTTCAACCATCGCCGTCGCCGCCGTGGTGACCCACATGTGCCTCGGCTCGGTCTATGCCTGGAGTGTCTTCGTCAAGCCGATCCAGGAAGCCACCGGCTGGACCAAGCCCCAAATCACATGGGCGTTCTCGGTCGCCATCGCGACACTGGGCCTGACTGCGGCGTTCGCCGGCCCGCTCATGCAGCGACTGGGTCCAAGAAAGAGCGTTGGCTTGTCGGCGACCCTCTGGGGCCTGGGCCTCGTCGGCTGCGGCCTGGCGATCCATCGTGGCTCGCTGCCACTGCTCTATGGCATGTTCGGCATCGTCGGCGGCCTGGGGCTGGGCATGGGATACGTCCCGCCGGTCACCACGCTGATGCGCTGGTTTGCCGATCGCCGCGGCCTGGCGACCGGGCTGGCCGTCGGTGGATTCGGCATTGGGGCGCTGATCACCAGCTTCCTCGGTCCCTTGCTGCTGGACCACATGTCCTGTTCCGCGACTTTCATGATGCTGGGGCTGATCTATTGGCCAATCCTTTTCCTGGCGTCGCGCGTCCTTCGTCTGCCCGACGCCGGCACAGCTTCGCACGCCACGGGCGTTTCGCTGTCGGCCGGTCAGACCCTCCGCCTTTTCCGATTCTGGCTCCTCTGGGGCGCGTTCTTCGTCAACATCTGCACCGGCATTCTCCTGATCGCACTGGCTCGCCCCATGCTTGAAGAGATGATGGGCTTCTCGATGCAGCAGGCCGTGTTCACTGTCGCAATGATGGGCCTTCTCAATGGCCTGGGGCGCCTCATCTGGTCGGCCGCGTCTGATCGCGTCGGCCGCACCAACACATGGCTGATCATGCTCCTGCTGCAATTGGCGATGTTCGCCACCCTTTCTTTCACCGGGTCGGGCCTGCTCTTTGCCACCGCGATCTGTCTGATCGCCAGTTGCTACGGAGGCGGCTTCGCCATCTGCCCCGCCATGGTGGGCGACATCTTCGGCCCGGCCTCCGCCGCTCGGGTCTATGGCCTGTCGCTCACCGCATGGAGTGCCGCGGCGCTGCTGAGCCCTCCGATCACCGCATCCGTCAAAGAACTAACCGGATCGTACCGACCGGTCCTCATCGCCTGTACCGTGGCCAGCGTCGTAGGCATGCTCCTGATCGCCGGCTTGCGCACGCTGACAAGAGACAAAATGCCCTTGCGCGCCATGGCGATCGCCGACGTGCATTGACCGCCCCCCGGCCTTTCACCCTTATCTGTCGGGCAAAGCACCTGCCTTGTCTGATTATCCCTGCCGCGCCTACAGTTTGCCGGATAAACCGATTAGTTGGAGAGGAGCTTTCCTGATGTTAGCCAATATTCACAATCAGCATCGTGTCAGCGACGCCGAGCAGATCGCATCCCTGATCACTCAGCAGCAGTACCTGTTTCCCCATCGTCCGATTCGCGCGACGTTTCGTCATCTCGCCGCCCAGTGTGGCTTGTCCGAAGACGCCGTCGAGGATGCCGTCCAGGCCATCTTCCCCGATGGCGAGCGGGCGGCCGGACGGCTCAGCCGCGCCGAAATCCTCACCTTTGCCCGTTATCTCGCCTCAACACCAGCTCGCCAAACGCCCTCGACGCTGACGGTTCGAGATCATCACGACGCCCGCGCTGCCTGATCATCGCACGGGCGTGCCCAGAAATCCGGGCAAGTGCCGCCGGTGCCCCCACCAGCGTGCCCAGGAGTCTGGGCAAGTGACGCCGATGCCCCCACCAGCGCGCCCAGGAGTCTGGGCAAGTGACGCCGATGCCCCCGCCAGCGCGCCCAGGAGTCTGGGCAAGTGACGCCGATGCCCCCGCCGGCGGGCCTGGCACTACAGCGCACCTTCATAGCGATGAAGTGGGGCCGGCCGCCTCGGCCGCCGATTTCGTGCCCTTGCCGCGACACTCGGCACTCCGTTAACTCATATTCACGCCACAGCGCCTCCTTGTTCCGCCAGCATCCTCAAGCGTGATCCGTCGGCCACCAAATGGGCGACCGAGGCGGCCCGCCCCACTTTGAGGACGCGCAGTGGAGTCGCACTGTAACGCCAAGCAGCCTCTACCGGGCGACATTCTGCCCATCGCCCCTGAGCTGCCTCCGATTTCCAGCATTTTCCCATCAGCAGCCAGACAGGCATCGTCGCAGAAGTAGTAGTGCGTGGCGTCCCCGCCCGCACAGGGCCACCCCACTCATCCCCCCGCCGATCACAGCCAGTCCGTCGCCTGCACCCGTCCCTAGTGGACTCCGTATTATCCCATCAGCAAGCCAGACAGGCATAGTCGCGGAAGTAGCAGTGCGTGGCGTCCCCGCCCGCACAACCCCATCCCACACATCCCCCGCAGATCACAGCCAGTGCGTCGTCTGCACCCGTTCCTGGTGGAATTCGTGGTATTCCATCAGCATGCCAGACGGACGTGCTCGGCGGGTCCAAATGTCGGACTGTACCCGCAAACGCTGGTTCTGCGGGGTCTGCCGCGCTGCTGTTTCCGCACGGCCGGCAGCACGGAAACCAATTGCAGAGCGAACATGCGATATTTGGCAGGGCTTTTGCATCGATACCTTTGATGCCAGCGATCGCAGCGTCTTTGTGACGAATACTGCCGCTGGATACCAAGGGTCGGCTGAAAGAATTACCAATGAACCCGTCCTTGCCAATCTGTTGTGATCCGCCCGCTTATCGCGGCCTGAGCGATGAGCTGGCGTCGCTGGAAACGCCCGGAGGTCTTGTTCGCGCAGCGGTCGCCATTGCCCGTCATCAGATGGGCAATGCCGACCTGGGGGATATTGAGGGAACCATTTCCCGTTATGCCACGACCGTGGCCCGCCGGGTAAGGGGCACTCAGACGCAGGCCGTGCTGGCTCACCTGCACCAATTGCTCTTTGAGGAGGAGGGCTTCAAGGGCAATTCCCAGGACTACTACAGCCCGATGAACAGCTACCTGCCCCACGTGCTCACCAGCCATACCGGGTTGCCCATCACCCTTTGCCTGGTCTACAAAGCAGTCGCCGACCGCCTGGGACTGAATGTCTGGGGATTGGGAATGCCGGGCCATTTTCTCGCCGCCGTCGAGGTGGATGGCAAAGCCATGTGGGTCGACGCATTCACCGGCGGCCGCATCGTCACGCTCGAAGAGGCCCGCCAGCGTATGGCGTCACAATTCGGTAAGGATCTCCAATGGTCCGACCAGTTCCTCAACCCTGTCAATAACCGCTACTGGCTCACGCGAGTCCTCCAGAATCTCATCAGCGCCTTCGGCCGCGAAGGCCACTACTCCGACGTCGCCGCCGTCCTGGAGATGGAAATGCTTCTCTGGCCCGACGAGGCCCGCCTGCAGCGCGACCTTGCCCTCGTGCTGGCCCGCGTCGGCATGGGCGAGCCGGCCTCCATGTGGCTGGACCTCTATCTCCAGAACAACCCTGCCGACCCTAATCGCGGTGAGCTCAAGCAACTGCTGACCACCCTCGCCACGTGATCCCCTATCGCGCGGACACCCCGCCTGGCTTCCCACTGTCAGCGCCTGGCCCGTCGACAAACTGTGGCATATTCCCTGACCCCCGTTTCCTCAAGTGCGGGGCAGGCTGTCCCCGGCTGCCTTTGGGCACTTCCGCTGTCGCGGTTACTCCGCTTTTGCCGCGGCAAGTTCCTCACCCGCCATTCCCTGGCCCACCGCCGCCGCCAACATGCCTCGCAGTAGGCGCCGAGCCGCCCTCGGTCAGCGATCGCTTGTCACACACCGCACGGGCCCTTCCTGCATCGGCCTCGCAGGCGATATGGCAGTGCAACCCGCGACCGGGGCGACGCAAGTTCCCCTGTGCTTCCGCGGGGCAATCCAGATTCCAAGTCCCCGTTCTCCAGTATCCGCCCTCCTGCAAAGCGATCTACAACATAGCGCATGATCTGCACACATATACAGAATCCATCGCCGCAATCGTCTGCAATAAAGCACTCAGGGTCGCCGAAATGACCTGTTTTTCTGGAGGAAACGCGGTTTTTTTATGCTATTTTAGATGCACATGATCGTCTGAACTGGTATTCTGACCGGCGATGTATTCATACACTTCCGGCGCCCCAAAGTTGGTTCCCTGCGTTGACTGTGGCCACGCAGTCAGCACTCGCGCCGCCATTTGTCCACGATGCAGGAGCGCTGCGCCGCTTGGCCTGCCGTGCATGTTCTGCGGCCAGCCGGTCCGAGGCGAGGACTTGATCAAGACACACCTGCTGGTCTGTCATCGCCAATGTCTTGCGAGCCATTTCGCGATCCCGCGCGCCGCGTCGTGTCCCGATTGTGGCACTTCATTGGCCCATCTGAAGCTGCCCATCGTGGGAGCTTCGGGGGTATTGGCAGAACAACTTCACTGCCCCGGCTGCGGCTGCCGCACTCCGCTGGGCGGCACCGAGATGTGCTCCTTCTGTGGCCAGCTCGTCTACGACTTCCAGGTCCGGGTCGACGGCCGACCTCGCAGATATGCGCCGCAGCAGTTCGACACCAAGCATGTGCTTCACGGCTTCTGCGTCGAAACGGGCCTCGCGAGCAGTTGCTTTGACTACCCTGGCCAGCGGCCTCGCGGCATCCGGGGCAAGCTGAGCGCATGGGCTGCGCGAGTGCTCCTGGGCGAGCCCGAGGACATGTGAGTCCCCAAGAGCAATGTTCGCCGCGCCTTGCCTTGGCACAACACACTCACCAGCCAGCAACCCGATAGGCGGATTGCGCCAGCGCATCAACGTGCCGGTGCCGTCGCAGGAACCGTAGTCGGCCGCGCGAGGTTGCGATGCGCATCGGCCAGAGCCGGCCTACCGAGCTTGTCGTAGGCTGTCGCCAGTACGCTGTGGATCTTCTTGTCGCCGGGCATGGCCTTGACCGCGGCTTCCAGACACTCAACCGCGGGCGCCCACCTCTCCTGGCGGGCGAGGATGAGTCCTTGCGCGCGCTGGGCAATGGGCTCGTCAGGGCAGGCCTCCAGCAACGCCGTGGACAGCCTGAGCGCCAGCCCGGAATCCGGAGCATCGCCGTAAGCCCAGATACAGGCAACATTCGCAACCATCGAGAGCATTGCAGGCCCACCGACCTCCATTGCCAGTTTCAGTTCCGACCGCACCCGCTGCGGCTGATCCCGACGACAGGCTGCAACACTCTGGCACATCGCACGCGCGGCCGCGCCTCGGGCCGGGGGCAGCGCAGGGTCGGGGTCCGACGCCCCATTGGCCGTGGCGGGGTCCAGCAGCATCTGCAACAACGCTTCGTTCTGCGAATCCCACTGCAACCCGTTCTCCAGCACAGCCAGTTTCCTCGTCGCATCCATTGTCGGAACGGTATTGAGCCACAGAGCGGACACCTCGCCGATCGCCCCGCGGAACATCGGTTGGTTGCCTCGCTTCCAGCCAGCCTCCAATATCGCCAGCGTCTCTTCGAAGTTCTTCAGGACCAACGTCGCCTGCGCCCACTTCATGCGCGACTCATCATCTGCCAGATTGAGTTTCACCCGATCTGCGTAGATTGTGGCCGCACGCCTGCCCCAGATATTCGCTTCAACCCAGTCGCCCTGTGCGGCGAAGACGCGGGCGGCCGGCAGCGCCAGATCTTCCACAACCGTCCCGCCGAAGGCCATGTGCTGCTTCACCAAGTCCCAGCGGGAAGCTTTGGAATAGAGAACGGCCAGCATGGAATGGGCCTGGGGATCGCTCGGGTGCACCTTTAGCACCTGCTTCAGGCGGGCCTCGGCCGAGTGAATCGCATCAGGCGTTGGCGAGCCGCCGCTCAACAACTCGCGGGCGACCTCGAGCTGGGCGGTTGGATATCCGGCGGCATCCTCGGGTGCCAGTTGCCGCATCAACATCTCTGCGGCGGCATTCTCGCCCAGTTTCGAGAGGGTGATCGCCAGTCCGTATTTGTACTCGAGCGTGTTGGGACTCTTCTGCAGAAGCCTGGCATAGCAGAGCCGCGCGGTCGCGAAGTCTCTGGCCGCCATGCGCCGAGCCGCTTCCTGACGATACCACGAGACCGGCGACAAGTCGGGGCCCTTTGCCAGCACGCCCAGGAGCACGACCGAGCCGACAACCAGCAACGTCGGCGACAGGGCCAGCAGCCCCAGCAACAGCCACCAGGCTACGGCACACCAGGAGATGCCCGCCTGATACCACGATCTGATGCCCGCCCCGGACAGCATTATTTGCCCTCCAGTTGCGTGGGTATCTGCCGTGCCAGTTCCTGCCGCGTTACCAGGAATAGCTGCGACAGGTCTTGCTGCTGCTGATCCGTCAGTGGGCCGTAGGTCTGCACCCACACCTGCACCTGGTATGCAGGAGCATTCCAATCGGTACGACCGAGATGATGCAGGCGATCGGCGAGTCGATCGACAGCACTGGTCTTGGGCGGTTCCATCCAACGCCCGCTTTCGTCCACCAGTGCATACCAGAGGTAGCCAGACTCGTTGAGCCTCGCGCCCCGCACAGTCATGAATGCCTCGGCCGCCGGCTGTTTCAGCGCCTGCTGCTGAATCCCCCAGCCCGCATTCCGGTAGCAGACGGTCAGGTCGTGGAAACCGGCGAAGGGATAGTCGATCGCGACGACGGCCGTCAGTTTGTCCTGCTGATAGGCCCATGCGCGTGACTGTTTGCCTTCGATTTCCGGTTGGGCAATCAGCCTTCCGGCCGCATCCGATCGCTGCCAGTTTCCAACCTGCTGCGGCAGGGAGAACTCGGCGTTGGCCCGGAGGCTGGACCGGGCTGAGCCGCCGCCGATCCAATAGCCAACTCCCCCACGGGCTGCGGCGTTGGCGACTTGTGCGGCGCCCACCAACGCGAAGCACATCGCCACAGCCCATAGCCCGCGCGTCGCCGGCACAGGCGTTAACGTTCGCGGTGGTGCCGGGGCTGGGGTTCGTTGCGGCAGCGGGCGGGGATTCAATTCGCTCTGCAGGCGGCGCATGTGATCCGCGATCCATCGGCTCACGACGCTGACCAGCAAGTCGGTGTGAAGAATCAGCGCCATCGCGATGCAGAACAGAATGACACTGGCCCATTGGTGCATGTCGCCGGAGAGGACATCGATGTGGTGCTTCGACTTCAGCCACATGCCGCCGGCGATGCGAAGCATGTTCGCCCACAGAACAAATCCCACGGCCGCAACGACCAGGCCGGCCATCACGCGTGGGGAACGCCTGCGCCAGAATCCCAGCACCAGCGTGAACCCCAGCACCGCCATCAGCGAGTTGATCCCGCTGCAGGCCTCGGCAACCAGCAGCCGCGAACCGGGAATCTCAATCACCGTGCCGGTTACCAAATGCGGCACGCGCAGCCAGTCCAGCACCCGGCCGCTTCCCGATACCGCAAGTTCCCGCATCCACTGCAAGAACGGCTCATCCATCCCCACTGGCAACCCGATGATTACAGCCAGCAAAATCGCCGACGGCACCATCGCGCGGACCATTCGCACGCCGCCCAGATGCCACGCCACCCCGGCCAGCGCGATCAGCGTAGAGATGGCGGCCATACGCCCGGACCAGAGCACGCTGGCCGCGAGCAGCAGCACCAGCGCGACGATCAGCAGAACCATGGGCCTGACCCCGGCCGAGCGGCGGCGCGGAGGAACCTCGCGCGACCGCTGCCACGCCAGTTGTCCGGCCGCGAACAGCATCAGGGGGAAGAACTCATATTGAGGCCGAGCCCACTGCTCCGCCGCGAAACGGATCAGCAGGGGCAGATATCCGGCCAGGAGTAAAAGCGGCCAGACCCACAAGCGTGGGGGCGCGGGCAGGCGGTTACCGCCCACGTCCGTGTGAAGGGCGGTAGCGGCTGCCTGGTCTATTCTCGCAACGTGATCATCCCCAACCGGCATGCCTCGGCCTCACAAAACAGTGAGCAGGCTCTAGAGCCCACTCACTGTGTATACGTCGAGAAATGGCGCGCGTTCAATCGAACGGCTCAGAGCCCGCAATCATGACTGGCCCAACTCTTCACCACGAACCCCGGTGCGCCGCCGCTGCATCAGCAGAGGTATCATGGCAACACCGCCAAGCAGCAGCGTGGCAGCCTCAGGAACGGCGGCATACTCATAGTGGACGGCCAGTTGGTTTCCACCCGAGAAAGTCTTGAGGGAAAAATCACCGAGGTAGTCGGTTCCCTTTATGCCAAAGGTGGGAGTATTCAGCGTCAGACTACTCAGATTGAATCCACCGCTGGTGACGGTTGCGATCACCCAGTTGTAGACGGTATTTGGCGTGCGGCCCTGGAAGCCGCCCGGAGTGTTAAGGCCCAGCGTATCGGTCTTTGTGAAGTCGATGTTGAACGTGCCAGGACCGGGAGTCGTCACCGTGCCATTAACCACCAGCAGATCATTGTTCTCGCCAGGAGTACCCGTAGGCAGCCCCTTCACATCGACAGCGTAGTGACCACCTGCCTCCCACGTCTCTGATCCGGTGGTCAGCTTACTGACACTCGTGCCGTCGCCGGGAGCAATCGTGGCGCCAGAATTGACCCGAACCGTACCACTGACAAGGCCGTTCGTGCCACCGAGAGTTGCGGAACTCTCGACCGCGACGGCGTTACCAGATGCGAGCGAACCGTCCACGAGAAGCGTGCCGGCAGCAACTGCCGTCGTACCCGTGTAGTTGTTCACGGCACTAAGTTTCAGAGTGCCGGTCGTTGCGTTCGCCTTACCCACTTTATTAACCGTCAAGACGACGCCAGTTCCTGTGACCACTGACGACACCGTCAACCGACTACCCACCTCGACCGAAAAGGCCTTCCCGTTTGTTAGGTCCAGGGATCCGCCGCTGATACTCGAGGTCGAGCTAGTCTCGTTCAGGTAGACCGACTTGCCGACCCCAATCGTGAACTTCCCCGAACCCACCGCGGCCCCGTTCACCATCAGGTCACCGAGATTGTTGTTGTACCCGCCACCGTCCAGGATGGCTCCTGCAGCAACGACTATGTTCGCCCCGGTCGTTGTGAACGCGTTGGTTCCACCAGAAAGTAGCTTGCCTTGTTGGACGTTCACATTCAAAAATCCATTGCCGCCGTTCTCGGTGTTGCTCAGCTTTAGGGTCCCGGCCCCGGTCTTATCAAAATCGCCAATCAGCCCAAGACCGATGTCCGCAGTAATGCTTCCCGCCACATCAACAACCGACCCGACAGGATTGTTCAGTGTCAGCGATTCACTGGTCTTGTCGGCCTTGCTGAGAATGGTGTAGTTCGCTCCACTGAAACTGAGCGAGCCAACAGTCAGCCCAGGTAGATCCACACGAATCGTCTTGGTTCCCGCGCCCGCAAAAGAAGCCGTCGAACTTCTGTTCCAAGTGTCCCATGTCACAGTTGGGCTCCAGTTTGTATTGGTGGACCATGTCTCCGTTGTGCCAGACCACGTGGCGTCGGCTGCCTTCGCCCATGAGCCCAGCCCCATCGCTGCCACCGCAGCCAGCAACGCCAGACTCCGGCCGCGATTGAGCGAAGTGCCTGTATTTATTGGCTTGCCCATAATCCCACCAGCTTTCAACGTTACTCGGACATCACGCGGACCAGAGATGGACGCTACAGCAGATCAGCCCATCGGCATGCGGGCGAAAACCCAGCGCCGCTCTAACCTTGTAGTTTATACCTCAACCATATAGGCAACTGCAAATCTAAATATAAAATCACAATCCGGCATGGCTGTCGTGCCCGCGTCGGTTTCCTGCCGTTTTCTGTTGCCGCCGGGTCGGAAACGGTCTCACGAACCCCTACGGGACCCCGTAAATACAGTACTTTCGCGATCGACAGTGCGATTCGTCATCGAGTTACATCGACAGCTCGTTGGCCAGGGCGCATTTAGCCCGCTGCATAGTGCTTAATAGTCGGATCTTGCGTCGGCGCGGATTCGCGCGGAGCGGAACTGCGCTCGTCAGCGGGATCAGTGCCTTTTGCCGGTGCGGCACACGGCTCCAGTGCGCGCCCTCAAAAGCCATCGGACTTGCGACCTCATCCGCTAAGCCGCCGCCGCCGCCAGCTTCTCGAGGAACTCTTCGAAGTTGTGCTGCGGCTCATAACCCAGCAGGCGTCTGGCTTTGCTGATGTCAAAGCGCCGCTCCAGCTCCGGGATCGGCAGGCCGTGCTTCTTCAATAGCGGCACACTGCCCGGCCAGTAGCGTTCGAGCACCGTTTCGGGCGTCTGCGCCAAAGCCGGCCAGTCGGACTCTACAAACGGCTTGGCGCAGTGGATCAGGAACGCTTCGCACTGGAAGCGCTCGGCGACCAGCGCATCCAGCGCTTTGTGATTCGCCTGCGCCACATCCTCACGATCCAGCCAGTTGTTGAGCCGGCCCATGCCCTGCACCTTCCAGTCGGCCGGGACGAAGCAGCCGTAGCGCAGCATCGCCACACGCATCGCTTCGGTGCGGGCGTAGAAGCTGCACATCTGTTCGCAGAGCACCTTGGTCAGCGGATAGATCCAATCCGGCTCACACGGCACCGACTCGTCCATCGTCAGCCGGCCGCGCAGGCCGCTGCCGTAGACCACCTCACTGCTGCTGAAGACCAGGACCCTGGTCTTGCAGCGCCGCATCGCCTGCAGCACATTCTGCGTCCCGGTGATGTTCACGCCGTAATAGTCGTCATGATTGCGCCGGCCGGACATGTCGCCGTGATACGCCATGGCATGGATGACGGCATCGCAGCCGACCGTCGCGGCCGTCACCGCGCCGGCGTCACGAATGTCCGCCTGCACGACCTGGTGCCGCGGGCTGGTCATCGGCTCGAGATCCAGCAAGACCAGTTCATGCCCGGCCGCCTCCAGACGCGGAATCAGAACCGATGGAAAGTTGCCCTTTGCTCCGGTGATGAGAATTCGCATGACAGAATGATAGCGATAGCAGTCCGACCCGAGAACCCGCACCGACTTTCCGCTCAGTTTCATCACACGTCCCTTTCGTCTTTGGCATTGCATGCCCGCCGCCCGGCAGTACCATGCCCACAGTTTTTGCCCAGGGAGCACTCGTGGAATCTGTCATCGCACAGGCGCTAAAGCTGAAATACGTGCCGGGCAGCTTCACCGGTCGCCGCGTCTGGCAGTCGCTGCAGGATGAATGATGGACACTGCGGATATCGTGATCATCGGAGGCGGAGCGGCCGGACTTGCGGCCGGGATCTTTGCTGCGCAAGCCGCCGGACCTTCGCGGCAGATCCTTCTGCTCGAAGGCTCCAAACAGGCCGGCACGAAGATCCTCGTCTCCGGCGGCGGACGATGCAATGTCACCCACGACGAGGTCGCCCCGGCCGACTTCAATGGCTCGCGCAACATCGTCAAGAACGTCCTGGCCGCCTTCGACGCCAAGGCGGCCTTGGACTGGTTCGCGTCTCTGGGCGTGGAACTGATGTCCGAGGAGCACGGCAAGCTGTTTCCCGTCACCAACTCCGCCAGGACCGTCCTGGATGCGCTGCTGAAGCGATGCCACGAAATGGGCGTTCACATCCACACGGGCAACCGCGTCCGCCAACTGGTGCGCCATCAGGAGACGCCCGGTTTCACCATCGAGCATGAACACGGCGCCACTCGCGCCACCCGGGTGATCATGGCAACCGGCGGCCGGTCGCTCCCACGCAGCGGCAGCGACGGTTTCGGATGGCAACTGGTGCGCGAGCTGGGCCACACGGTCACCTCCACCTACCCGGCACTGGTTCCGCTGGTATTGGACACCACGTTCTTCCACGCAGGCCTGAGCGGCATCGCTCAGGATGTCGAGCTGACCACGGTCGTGAAAGGCAAACCGATCGACCGGCGCGCTGGCGCCCTGCTATGGACGCACTTCGGCATCAGCGGCCCGGTGGTGATGGACGCCAGCCGTCACTGGATCATCGCGCACGATCAGGGCCAGGAGCCGCAGTTGCTGTGCAACCTGCTCTATCCTGACGGCTTCGAAGCCGTGGAAAAGCGCCTGATGGCTGTCATCGCCGCCCGCCCCCGCGCGGGCATCCTCACGCTGCTATCCACAAGCATGGTCGAGCGTCTGGGCGCGGCAATATTGGCCTTTCGACAGATCGACCCGGCCACGCCGGCCGGCCAGCTCTCGCGCGACTCGCGTCGCGCCCTGGTGCATGCCCTGACGGCGTTGCCGCTACCCGTCCTCCGCCCTCGCGGATGGGAATATGCCGAGGTGACCGCGGGCGGCGTACCGCTGGCGGAGATCGACTATCGGACCATGGAATCGCGCAAGGCCCCGGGCCTGTATCTCGTCGGCGAAATCCTCGACTGCGACGGCCGAATCGGCGGCTTCAATTTCCAGTGGGCCTGGGCCACAGGTTACCTGGCGGGGAAAGCCGCCACACGCTGAATGGTCCGGGGCGTAAGTTCGGTGACGTATCCAGGCGAAGGAGTGGTCCAGTGGGACGGGACAAACCTCCTCCCTAACCCTCCCCCAAGGGGGAGGGGACAGAAGGCCGACTTATGTCACCCTATTTATGCCGGCGACCACTAAGGCGAGCAAGGAATGGACAGGTCTGAGCGATGGGCCACATGACCGACTGGGCCGCAAGACGCATATCATCGTGACACCGGAAGAGTTGATGAAGGATTAGCCGTGAAGAATGACCCTATCGTCGAGGAAGTGCATCGCATCCGCGAAAAGATGTGGGACGACTGCGGTGGCAGCTTGGACCCTTTATCGGTTCCTGCCAAAGGTGGGTTCGAGTACGTACCCACCCTATCCATGAATTGGCGCCCCGTATGTTGATACGGATTCCACCAGGAACGGCTGCAGCCGACGCACTGGCCGTGATCTGCGGGGGATGCGTGGGATGTGCGGGCGGGGACGCCGCGCACTACTATTTCCGCAAACGCGCGTTTCTGGTGGAGTCTCTCCTGACCTCCCCCACGGGGAAATATGGTTCTGACTCGGTCAACGCCCGTCGGAGGGACACCTACACGCTAACCTCCCTGACACTCCGAAATCACCCGAGGCGGATGCCGGCCACTACACCACGAAGCCGCGCGACTGCAGTAGTGCGACGATACGGTCCACGCTTTCTTCGACGGCGATCTCGTGCGTGGGGAGCGTGAGATCGGGCGCCGGGGGCGGCTCGAAGGCGGCGCTGATGCCGGGGAACTGGGTGAGCTTGCCGGCTTCGGCGAGTTTGTAGACGCCGCTCGGGTCGCGCTGTTTGCAGACCTCGACCGGGGCCGAGAGGTAGACCTCGATGAAGCGATCGGCGCCGATCACCTGGCGGGCCTTCTGGCGGACGGACTCGTGCGGGGCGACAAAGGCACCGATGCAGATCAGGCCATTGTCGTTGAGGATTCTGGCGACCTCGGCCGAGCGGCGGAGATTTTCCGAGCGATCGTCGGCGGTGAAGCCCAGGTCGCGGCTGAGGCCCTGGCGCATGTTCTGGCCATAGAGGACGCTGACGGCGCGGCCTTGCTCGAACAGTCGCTTTTCCAGGGCGTAGGCGATCGTCGCCTTGCCGGAGGCGGTCAGGCCTGTCAGCAGAATCGTCACAGGCTTCTGCCCGAAGCGCTGCTCGCGGTCGGCGGCGGTCACGCTGCCCTGCCGCACCTTGAGGTGCGAACTGGCGGCGGTGCCCCAGACGTCGCCGTCGCTGCGGCCGGCCGGTTCGAGGATCATGCCCGCACCGGCCGTGGTGTTGGTCAGGCGGTCGATGATGATCAGCGCGCCGGTGGCGGGGTTGACCTTGTAGGCATCGAACGCAATGGGCTGGCTGAGGCTGAGCACAACCTGGCCGACCTCATTGAGGGCCAGTTGCGTGGCGGGGCGAGTCTCCAGCGTGTTGACGTCCACGGCATGGCGCAGCTCGGCGATCTCGCCGGTGACGATGCGAGTGGTGTGTTTGATCCAATAGGATCGGCCGGGCACGAAGGGTTTCTCGTCCATCCAGACGACCATGGCCTCTACCTGCTGAGCCAGATGCGGCTTGCCGCCGTCGGCGTGGACGAGCGTATCGCCACGACTGATATCGATCTCGTCCTGGAGCGTGAGGGTGACGGCCATCGGGGCAAAGGCTTCCTCGATCTCGCCGTCATAGGTGACGATGGACTTCACGCGGCTGGTCTTGCCGGATGGCATCGCCAGCACCGCATCGCCCTTGCGGATGATGCCGGATGCAACCGTGCCGGCAAAACCCCGGAAGTCGAGATTGGGGCGGATCACATACTGCACGGGGAAACGCATCTCCGAGAGATTGCGGTCCGACGCGATGTGTACGGTCTCCAGATGCGACAGCAGCGGCGGACCCTGGTACCACGGCATGGCATCGGTCTTGTCGACGACGTTGTCGCCCTTGAGCGCTGACAGCGGGATGAACTGGACATCGGGGATGCCAAGCTTGGCGACAAAGCCGGTGTAGTCGGCCTTGATCTTCTCGTAGACCTCCTGCGAGTATCCGACGGTGTCCATCTTATTGATGGCAACGATGATGTGCTTGATGCCCAGCAGGCTGACGATGTAGCTGTGCCGGCGGGTTTGAGTCATCACACCATGGCGGGCGTCGATCAGGATGATCGCAAGCTGGCAGGTGCTGGCGCCGGTGGCCATGTTGCGGGTGTACTGCTCGTGGCCGGGCGTGTCAGCGATGATGAATTTGCGCTTGTCGGTTGAGAAGTAGCGATAGGCAACATCAATCGTGATCCCCTGCTCACGCTCGGACTTCAGGCCGTCGGTCAGGAGAGCCAGATCGACGCCGCCCTGTTCGCCGGTTGTCCCGAATTTCACAGAGTCGCGCTGCACGGCCGCGAGTTGGTCCTCGTAGATGGTCTTGGTGTCGTGCAGCAGCCGGCCGATGAGGGTGCTCTTGCCGTCGTCGACGCTACCGCAGGTAAGGAAGCGGAGGAGTTCCTTCTTTTGGTGGCGTTCGAGGTACACATCGATGGTTTCGTTGGATAGGTCGACTGTTTGCATGTCAGGGCACCTGGTATTCAGTTTTCACCACGAAGCGACGAAGCAACGAAGAGGAGCGAAGAGCAGACAACCACGAAGGCGCGAAGGACGCGAAGAAAACGCGAAAAAGAGAAGAGACAGGCGGGCTGCCCCTTTGCGTCCTCTTCGCGTCCTTCTCGCCTTTGTGGTTCATCTTTTCGTCCTGTGTGTGAATCCTCTTCGTGTTCCTTCGTTGCTTCGTCGCTTCGTGGTGAGGGGGCCAATGGCAGAATCAGAAATAGCCTTCACGTTTCTTTTGTTCCATGCTGCCAGCTTCGTCGTAGTCGATCATACGGCCCTGGCGTTCGGAGTTTCGGGCCAGCAGCATCTCCTCGATGATCTGCGGGAGGGTTGTGGCGCTGGATTCGATGGCGCCGGTCAGCGGGTAACAGCCCAGGGTGCGGAAGCGGACGAGCTTCATGGCCGGCTTCTCGCCGGGGTTCAGCCGCATGCGCTCGTCGTCGACCATGATCAGATTGCCATCCCGCACGACCACCGGGCGCGGGGCGGCGAAGTAAAGCGGGACGATGGGGATGTTTTCGAGGTGGATATATTGCCACACGTCCAGTTCGGTCCAGTTGGACAGCGGGAACACGCGGATGCTTTCGCCTTTGTTCACCTTGCCGTTATAGAGGTTCCAGAGCTCCGGGCGCTGGTTCTTGGGGTCCCATTGATGCAGCGGGTCGCGGAAGGAGTAGACGCGCTCCTTGGCCCGGCTCTTTTCTTCATCCCGGCGGGCACCGCCGAATGCAGCGTCGAAGCCGTGCTTGTTCAGGGCCTGCTTCAGGCCCTCGGTCTTCATGATGGTCGTGTATTTGCTGGACCCGTAATCGAACGGGTTGATCCCCTGCTTCACCGCATCCTGGTTGGTGTGAACCAGCAGATCAAACTTGTTCTGGCGGCAAAACTCGTCGCGAAACTTCGTCATTTCGCGGAACTTCCAGGTCGTGTCGACATGGAGCAGCGGAAACGGAAGCCGGCCGGGATGGAAGGCCTTCTGGGCGAGGCGCACCATGACCGAGGAATCCTTGCCGATCGAATAGAGCATCACCGGCTTTTGGAACTCGGCGGCCACCTCACGAATGATGTGGATGCTCTCGGCCTCCAACTGCTTCAGATGCGTCAGACTGTAACTGCTCATCATGCTCCTACTGGCTTTATCTATTATCCTAGTAGGATAATAGGCAATTAAACCGCCAAGGCAAACACTCGAGCGTTTCTTATGATCGGCGAATCAATGACTGTCGTAGTTATGACGCCCATCAGGTGGGTCGGAGTACCGACGCCACCCTACAATTCCCGACACCTATTGATGCGCCAATCCTTACCACTGCGATCGGGCCGCTACTCCATCATTCCCGCGCCGCTGGTGGCGGTGGTGGCGAAGACGACGGGGTCGATGTTGTACTTGGTCTTGTAGGTTGCGTGCAGGTATTCCATGAGCGCGTCAGAGCGGTCGGGCTGGACCAGGGCGACGATGCATCCGCCAAAGCCGCCGCCGGTCATGCGGGCGCCGTAGACGCCGGGGACGTTGCGAGCCTCGGCCGAGAGGAAGTTCAGCTCTTCGCAACTGACTTCATAATCCAAGTCGAGAGACAGGTGGCTCTGGTTCATCAAGGTCCCGACCAGGGTGTAGTCCTTGGCGATCAGGGCGTTGGCGGCGTCGAGGCAGCGCTTGGTTTCGCCGACGACATGGCGGCAGCGGCGGAAGATCACATCGTCAAGCGTGCCCTGGGCGGCGGTGACCTGCTCGATGGTGACGTCGCGGAGGCTTTTGATGACGGGGTTGGACTGTTTGAAGAACGCCACTCCGGCGCCGCACTGCTCACGGCGCTTGGCGTATTCGCTCTTGCCGTCGGCGCCGGTGAGGTCGTGCTTGACCATGGTGTTGGCGATGACCACGCGCAGGTCGTTGGCATCGATGGGAATCGGCCTGCGCTGGAAGCTGCGGCAATCGAAGAGCATGGCGGAGCCGAGTTGGGCGGTGGCGACGATCATCTGGTCCATGATGCCGCAAGGCACGCCGGCGTACTCGTGCTCGGCCTTCTGGCAGAGCAGGGCCAGACGCATCGGTTCGAGGTTATAGCCCATGAGCCCCAGGAGGGCGTGGGCGGTGGCGACTTCGACCGCGGCGCTACTGGAGAGACCGCCGCCGCCGGGGAGCGTGTTGGTCATCAGCGCGTCCATGCCGGTGATGGGGATGCCGGCAGCTTTGAGCTGGGCGGCGACGCCGCGGACGTAGTTGGACCACTTGGGCTCGCCCCTGGTAATGGGCTCGGTTACGGAGAACTCGGCGATCTCGCCGGGAAACAAGGTTGAGGCGATGCGGATCACGCCATCCTGCCGCGAGCGGCAGGCGATGCGGACGTCCGGCTCGATGGCCATGGGGAAGACGTAGCCGTCGTTGTAGTCGGTGTGCTCGCCGATGAGGTTGACGCGGCCGGGGGCGCGGACGACGCGGACTCGTCCGGCGGGACCAAACATCTCAGCGAACTGCTTCTTCAGATTGTCGTTAGAAAGCTGCATAGGAGGCCAATGTAGAGGGGTGCGAAAGGACGGTCAAGCGGCGGCAGCAGACAAGGGTGTATCCGGCAGAGGGTGGCACTGGGGCATTCACCCCCCCCTCCCTAACCCTCCCCCAAGTGGGGAGGGGACCAAAGCGCCATTCTCGCTTGCCACCCAACCAGGGATGCACCCAACAGACGAGCCGGGCGAGGCTGGAACCTCGCCCGGCTTTGGTCTTGTCGTTCGCCGGCGGTCAGATCACAGCAGGAGCTGGAACTGAAGACGCAGGACGACTTCGGCTTCGTTCTCGGTCGCGCTGGTTGGCAGGACGCCCATGCCGGAGGCGGACTGGCCGCCGGTGCCATCAGGCAGGTAGCTCACGTCGGCGGTGAACTTGGCCGCGTGGCCCTTGATGTAGTAGTTCACGCCGGTGGTGATTTCGCTGATGTCGTTCACCGTGCCTGCTGCCAGGGCCTTGTTGTCGAGGATCGTCAGGTCATATCGGCCGAAAACTTCCCACCGCTGGGTCAGGAGGTAGCCGGCTTGCACCATGAAACCATAATTGTAGGCGTTGGCGGTGGTGGTGTTGTTATTGACGGCCTGCCCGATGTATGCGCCGTAGACCGACAGGCCCGGGATCGTGATCGGATTCCACTGGAGGTCGACCGAATGGTAGAGGATGTCCTGCGTGTCGCCGGTGCTGTAGTCGGCGCCGATGCCGGCGATGAGCAGGTCGCTCTTGTTGCCCAGCGAGGTGAACTGGTCATACTGTGACCAGTTGTCACCGGAGATCTGCCATTCACCGCGGCCGGTCACGCCGTAGTCGTACTTCTGATCCTGGAAGTCGGTGTTGGCGCTGTTGGCGCCGTCATGGAAGACGAACTGTGCACGAAGCGGGGTTGTCTGCCAGCCCAGCGCGACGCCCTGGACGTAGAAAGTCTGTCCATCACCCAGAAGCTGATCGAGCATGGAATAGTCGGCCGCCAGGTAACGCTTGGAGCTGACTGCATTGGTGTGGGACCAGGGATCCTTGACCTGGCCACCCTGCACGGTCCATTCAGGGGCGAACTTGTATCGCACCCAGGCGTCTTCGAGCTGCAGCGTGCCGGCGCCGGTTGAGGCGGTGGCATTGGTGTCGGCGTTGGTGACAAAGGTGCCGGTGGCGCCGCGATTGGTGGCCCAGACAAACAGGTAGGTCAGGTCCGGGGTGATGGCGTTGCCGCCGAAGCCGAACTTCAGTCGCCGGATCTCAAACCCGTCACTCCACGAGCTGTCGCCGTCGTTCTTGACGTCCTGGCGGTCGCTGGCGTTGTAACGCTCCTGGAAGTGCAGCATTGGCTGAAGAACGTAGTTGCCATCGGCGCTCTGGATGAGGAACTTGCCGTTGTTGTAGCCGGCGGTGAAGCCTTCGGAGGCGAGCAACTGGCTGCGCCTGTCAGCGTCGGCCAGGATGCTCTTGACGGTATCGTCTACGTCCTTGTTGCTGAGCTGTTTGGCCTCGAGGGCTTCGACCTTTGCCGTAAGGGCGTTGACCTGGGCCCTGAGATCCTCGGTCGCGTTGTCCGCGGCCAAGGCGATTGCGCCGCTGACGCCCATGGCGCCAAGAACCATTGCCGGTATGAACCGACGACTACGATGAAGCATTGTCCACTCCTGTCCCTGTCGGCCAGTTTATGGCGACGGGAACTGCAATCCAGGCGGCGATGACAGGCCGCCGCTAACCACGAGTCGCTGTTCTGTTCCGCGCTTCCGAGCACGGTGAATCCGCATCGACCCGTATCCTGCGGATAACACTTTGAACCTCTTCGTCGAACATGATCCGGCTATCGCCAGCGAGCTGAGGTATTAGCCTACCAGCCGAACGGGCGAAGTCTAGGGGTCGAAGTTCGAAATCTGTTGGCGTTGCGTTAAGAACGAGTTAAGCGAGGTCAGCCGGGGAACGTGCCTGGAATGCCGGGGGCGTTGCCGCGTTTGGCGCAGAAGAACACCCGGAGGGAAAAGCCCGCCGGGTGTCTTCTGTGGGATCAGAGGGTCAATGGCCGGATCAGCGATAGAACTCGATGATCAGGTTCATGTTGACTTCGAACGGGACGTCCTCGGGAGTGGGGACGGCGTTGACCTTGGCGCTGAGCTGGGCGGGGTTCCATTCGAGCCAGCCGGGGACGTTATGTCCGGCGCTGGTCTCCATGTTTTCGCGGAGCAGCTTGGCGATGCCATCCTTGAAAGCGATGGTGTCGCCGGGCTTGACTTGGCAACTGGCAATGTCGGTCTTGTGGCCGTTGAGCAGGACATGCCCGTGGGCGACGACCTGGCGGGCGGCCCAGATCGAGCGGACGACGCCGAGGCGGCGCAGGACGTTGTCCAGGCGCAGTTCAAGGAGCTGAATGAGCGAGTTGGCGGTGTTGCCCTTGCTCTTCTTGGCGGCTTCCATGTAACGACGGAACTGCTTTTCCATCACGCAATAGTGATAGCGAAGCTTCTGCTTTTCGAGCAGGCGGACGCCGTATTCGGTATTGCGGCGGCCACGGAAACCATGCATGCCGGGAAGGATCAGTTCCTTGCCTGTATGCTTGGGAAGATCGGCGATTGGAACGCCAACACGACGGGAGAGCCGAACTTTCGGCCCGGTATAACGACCCATGACAGAAACCTTTCATGCCAGTCGACAGAGCGGCCGGCCTCAAAACATGCGAGGCGGCCCGAACTTCGGGGCGGCTTATACGCGTTAGTGTCTGCGACATGGTTCTGAGGCATGTCGCGGACCAGATTCCGGGTGGCGCAAGCCAACCGAAGGGAGAGGAGTATAGCTGGGGGTGCGGAGAAGACAAGGTGGAGGAGAATGCTGAATGCTGAATGCTAAATGCTAAATGCTGAAACGAGAGCTCCGGCAAGGACGCCGGGACACGGACACGGGGACACGAACGTCGAGGTCGGGGCAGGCACGCAGGTTTTCGCGGGAGGGGGTGGGGGAGAAATCAAACAGGACGCAGTTCGGGGTGGGTACATACTCGAACCCACCGCTTGAATAGGCGACGCCGCTAACGGTGGGTCGGAGCGTACCGATCCACCCAGACTGTGCGTCGTTTGCCACCGAATCGCATCGTAAGACGCCGGGCACGGCGGGGCAATGCGGCAGTCGGTGGCGCGAGACGGCTTGCAATCGCCCGCAAACTGGGTTCAATACCGGGGAAGCTCAACGAGTCTCGCGGCGGTGCCGTGGGCGAGCTGCTATCCAACAGGGAAGAGCGCACATGCTGATACCCAAGAATGCCAAGCTGGTGCTGATGGGCGATTCGATCACTGACATGGGGCGCGCCCAGCCGGTGGGCGAAGGGCTGTTTGACCCGTTTGGTCGGGGCTATGCGGCGCAGACCGAGGCTTTCCTCAACGCACGCTATCCCGAGCTCAACCTCTACATCATCAACGTGGGCGTCAGCGGCAACACCAGCCGCGACATGGTCTCGCGCTGGCAACGGGATGTCATCGACCTCAAGCCCGACTGGCTCAGCGTCATGATCGGCATCAACGACGTGTGGCGGCAGTTCGATCTGCCGCACATGCAGCAAACGCACGTATATCCCGACGAATACGAGCAGAATCTCAAGAGCGTGATCGGGCAGACGCGCCAGACGGTACGCGGGCTGATCATGATGACGCCGTTCTTCATCGAGTCCAACCTGCAGGATCCGATGCGGGTGCAGATGGATCGCTACAGCGCCATCACCCGCAAGGTGGCCCAGCGATACGACTGCCTGCTGGTGGACACGCAAGCGGCGTTTGACGAGGTCCTCCAACACGTGCATCCGGCTCGGCTGGCGTGGGATCGCATTCACCCGAATCAGATGGGGGCCGCGGTGATTACCCGCGCGTTCCTGAAGACCGTTGGCTACGAGTTCTGAGTTGCGCCAGGCCTTCGATCTCAACCAGCAATTCGCGCCGGCACAGGTCGGCGTGGACGAACTGCACCGACGTGGCGGCGGGGATCACCTGGGCCAGGGCGTGGCGAATCAGTGGGGCATCTTCGCGGCGGGGGTGGTAGACGCGAAGGTCGTGGATCGACGCGAGGCCCGCACCCGCACCCGCACCCGCACCCGCCGTGGGCGTGGGGTGGCCGGCCATTTCGCCGGCGTGGTGGATCAGCGCATCCAGGTTGGCGAACGTCTCTTGAAGCTGGCCTGCCAGGTCACCTGCGTGCGTTGACTCTTCGCCGCGGATGCTGGCGGTTCCCCCGATCAGAAGCAGGCCCGTCTCCGGCAGCAGGGTTGCCCGGGCAAAGCAGGGAGGGCGCGGGCCGAAACGCTGCGAATAGGCCATCGGCGAGGTCTGTCGCGGATTGTGAACGGCGACACCGGCGTGGCGCGATGCCAGGACGTGGATGATCAGATCGGCCCCGAAGTGGCCGATGCCCGATGCGGTTGCCACCGATTGGGGAAAAGTCGACGGTGAGCCAAGCCAGCGTGAGAACCCGGCGAATCGGCCGGCGTTGAAGGCCATGTAGCGGTCCATGCCGTCGCCCATCGGGTGATGGATGCCGGGGATGTGATTCCAGAATCGCACGGGGCGGCGGACTTCACCCAGGACCGGTACATCAACAACCGTCCGGCTCAGAGAGGCCAACCCCCTCCCAGCCTCCCCGATGGGGGAGGAGTAAGAAGAGATCATCGCGCCATTTCTGCCAGTTATTGATGCGCCGGTCCCTGGCAGGGCGGCGGCGATGGCGAGATAGAGGGCCTCGGCGGCTTGTGTCGCCGCCGCTCGCGGCAGTGAGGCGAAGTCGCTCCAGCGTGCGGTCAGCAGGGCGGCCGATGGGGTTTCGCGGAGCGTGAGCTGGGCACCGTCGATCGTCGTGTGCGTCACGGGCGAATCAGCGACCCAAGCCTGTGCCCATGGCGGAGGGGCCAGATCACCGTCGATGTCGGTAGGGCCGGCGGGCGGGTTGGGGCAGGTGGTTGGGTTCATGGGCGATTCAGGGAAGTCGGCTGACGCTCAGTGCAGAGACCAGGCCGGAGAAATCGCTGGCCAGGACGCCGAAGGTGTTGGCGGTAGCGGCTATAGGGGTCGCTGATGAAACCGCGCTGGCTGCTGATGAAACTGCGCCGGCCGAGTGCGGGATCTGCATCGCGCGGGGCAGTGAGTTGCCCAGTAGCGCCGCGGCCAGTGACGCCAGCGGGGTCACGCTGTACATCTCGGCCAGCGGGCCATAGAGGCAGCCGATGGTCCCGCTTGCGGCGAGCCCGGCGAGGGCCTGACGGATTCCCATCGCCTCAGCGTGGTCGATCCAGGTGGCATTGGCCGAAGAGATGACCGCTGCCGGCGTGCCGATCTCCCGCAGCGCCTGGGAAACAGCGTCCGCGGAACCGGGCTTGCCGCGGCGGCTGGCACCGGCGTTGATCCGCGCCCTGGCTCGAGCGCTACGGCTGTCGGCCGACCGGCGGCTTTCAAGGATAAAGACGGCCGCCCCGGCGCCGGTGAGGAATCCGGTCGGGTGTGCGAAGGGGATGGCGGCGGCGGAGCCGCAGTAGAGGCCGCAGTGGGCGTAGACGCTATTGCACAAGACCGAGTATTCCTCGGCCGCCCCGACGATGGCGCGATCCCACTGCCCGCTGGCGATTCGCAATGCCGCCAGGCGCATGGCATCCAGCCCGGAGGTGCGGGAACCGATCAGCGTCTGGCAGCCGCCTTTGACGCCCAGGGCCAGGCTGATGTGGGCGCTGCCGGCATTGGGCACGCCCTCGGCAAAGAGCATTGGATTGGCCGACGCGATGCCTTCACGCACCACCTGGGCGTAATACTCGTAGCTGTAGCCGGTCGAGCCGTGCATGCTGCCCAGAATGGCGCAGCAACTCTCGGCGAAGCCGGGGATGTCGGTGACGGCGGCATCCTGCAGGGCCAGGGTGGTAGCGGCCAGCAGCAGCTTCACATACTCGCTGATTCGGCGGGCGCGACGGGTGGTGATCAGCGGCAGCAGCACGTCGTCGGCGATCGCGCCGGCATCGGCGGTGAGGATATGCCCGCTCTCTACGCACTGGGCAAACGCGTTGTTGCCCGTGACCCCTGGAGCCAGGACCGAGAGGCCGGTAATCAGGACTTCACCCGGCTCAAATGGCGCGGGCGCGGCGTGGCCCGCATCGGCAGGGCGCAGAATCGCGCAGGTGTTGGCGCCGCCAAATCCCAGGGATGTGCTGAGGGTGGCGCGAATGTCGGCGGGCCGGGCGGTGCCCGTGGCCAGTTGCATGTCGGCGAATTCCACCTCGTCGGCGGTGACGCTTGCGCATGGCGGGACGGTCTGCTCCCGCATCGCCATCGCGGCGAGGATCAGTTCGACGGCGCCGGCGCCGCCCAGCGTGTGGCCCAGGTGGCTCTTGAACGCGACGACCGGGATCTGCCCCAGTCGCGACCCGAAGGTCTGGGCGAGCGCTGCGTGTTCGCTGGCGTCATTGTCCGGCGTGCCCGTGGCGTGCGCGACGATCAGGTCGATCTGGGTAGCCGACAGGCCGGCGGCGTCCAGGGCGGCCGACATGGCGGCCGCGGCGCCGTCGCCCTGGGGATGCGGCTGGGTCAGATGATGCGCGTCGGCCGACTCACCGCACCCCGCCACCATCGCCAGAGGCGCATTGCCGCGCTGCCTCGCGTCGGCGGCCCGCTCGAGAATGACGATGCCGTAGCCTTCGGCGAGCTTCATCCCCTGTCGGCCTTTGGCGAAAGGCCGCAGTGGAACATCAGCGACCAGTCGCAGGCTCTGGAATCCCGCGTAGGCGTATTCGCTGATGGGGTCGTAGCCGCCGGCGATGACCATATCCAGCGCGCCCACCCGCAGCAGCGTGAGGGCCAGTGCGATGCTGCCGAGGCTCGAAGAGCAGGCCGAGCACGTCGTTGCGGCCAGGCCAGTGATCGGAAGGTCGCCGATGGCCTGTTCGATGACGGCCGAGGCGAGGAAGCCGCGCAGATGCGAGAGATCGCCGGTGCGGAGAAATCGGCCGCCGCAGCGCATGCCGTGCAGTGTGGTGCCCAGCATCACCCCGCATCGCGCAGGCGGATAGGGGATCGAATCAGCCATCCCGGCGTCGGCCAGGGCGTCCAGGATGGCGCGGCGGAGATATCGCACGACACGCTGCTGATCGGGGGCGAAGTCCGGCGGCAGGTCGACCGCCTGTCCGCCCAGTCGATCCGGCGGCAGCGGGGTTTCCACGGCCGACAGCGGCTTCATGCCACAGCGGCCGGCGCGAACGCCGGCCCATGTCTCTTCCCGGGTGAGTCCCAGGGGAGAGATGATTGCCGCGCCGCTGATGACCACTGGCGTTTGCATCAGTCCAAGTCCTCGCACCACGCTTTATGCAGCACCAGCCACTGGCCAGGATACAGCCTGACGTACTTCGCGATCACATCGGCCAATTGTAACAGCGTGGGCTCAAAAAGCTCCGGGCGGGCGGGCTCCACGTAGATCGGCTGCTCAATCTTCACGAGGATGCGGCCATCCGGCTGGCGGATGGAGAAGATCGGGATGATCGGCGCTCCGGTGATCATCGCCAGCTTGACCGGACCGGCGGGCAGCATCATGTGCCCGCCCAGGAAGGCCACCTTCTGGCCCTTCTGGCCCGGCATGATGCGGTCGGCCTGGATGGCGACCACCTCGTCGGCGAGCAGGGCGTCACGCAACTGCACCCAGGTGCGAAGCCCCTCGTCGACCGGCGCCTCGATGACGCCCAGTTTGCTGCGGACATCCGAGCGAAGCTGCTCGAACAGGTCCGCGCGGTCGCGCTGGAACACCACATGGATGCGCGGCTCGCTCTGAAGCAGGGCGACCATGCCGACCTCGAATGATCCCATGTGCGCCGTGGCGATGATCGCGCCGCGATGCAGGGCTCGCGCTCGTTCATAGCCCTCGTGACCTTCCACTGCGGCGATGCGCGAACTGAGCTCTTCCCGCGAGGCGCCCAGCGTCCAGCCGACGTCGCAAACGAAGTCATAGAAACTGCTGACGCTTGCGCGGGCAATCGCCTGTCGCTGCTGCGGCGTTGAGTCCTCGCCGAGGATGCGGCGGGCATTGGCGAGAGCTCCCTCGCGGATGAAACTGGAGAAGGTCCATGTGCCCCATGTGAAAAGCGGCTTGCCTCGCAGCAGCAGCCAGCGCATGTGGCGGGCGAGAAAAAACAAGACGCTCAGCCAGAGCTTTGCCATCACACGACGCGCCAGGCCGACGGGCGGCGCGCGGGTGACGATCCCTTCGCTGGCGACCACGGGATTGGTTGAGGGCTCGCTCATCGGGGAGGCGATGCTTCGCCGTTGTCCTGCTCCAGCGCCTCCAGCGGGCGCACGACCTTAGCCCCGGCCGGTGCATCGAGGCCCAGATCCTTATCCTCAAGGCCGGTGTTCATTTTCACGTCTTCAAAGCTCAGCACGGTGAGGTCGCCGTCAGCGTCGGTCATTTCCATTCGTGACATGCAGGCGGTGTGGAGATCCAGCAGCACGCGGATGTCGCGCACGTGCTGGCGCAGGCCCGCGTCTCTGGGCGATAGCCGCAAGGCCAGATATCGCCCGGGATCGGACTTGGGCAGCATGTCGCTCTGCGGAAGCTCCGCGAAATCGAAATGCTCCTGCAGGATGCTGAGACGTGGCAGGGGCGACGCGGCCATGCGGGCCATCTGCTGATCCAGCCGGTAGATCTCCAGCGTCTTATCGCTGGGGTAATAAAGGCGGATCTCTTTGTCGTCGATGCGCATGACCGACGGCGAGGGTTTCTCGGTGTCCCAGCGCATCACCGAACCCTTGACGCGGATGGAACCGCTGGAGATCAGGGGCTTGCGCATCAGCGGTGTGTGCTTTTCCTGGCGGAAGCGGGTGGTCATGTCGCGCACCAGCGCCACTTTCGCATCCAGCGCTTCCAGGCGCGTCAGCAGTTGCGGGTCAACGATGTGGCGGGTGGTTGGCGCATCCGCGGGGCTGGCGGCGGGGGGCGTCTGGGCGGGGGGCATCTGGGCGGGCAGCGCGGAACAGGCGGCCGCGATAGCCGTCGCCGACAGGCAGATTCGCACAAGACCGAAGGACCGGATCATACCTTAGCCTCCGCTGGGGTGTCGTAGGCAATCGCCAGGGAGCCCGATGCGACGGCGGCGCTATTGCACAGGGCCGAGACCTCAAACTGCTGCAGGGCACCAAGTGTCCGGGTCAGGCGGCTGTGAAGGATGATCCTGGCCGGGGGAACAACCGATCCCGTGAAGCGGATGTCCACGTGGGCCAGCTTGCCTCCCGGGAGCGTGCCTGCCGCACCGGCCAGGACGCTTGCGCCGACCAGCCCGGAGAACTGCGCCAAGGCCTCGGCGATCAGTACGCCGGGGACTAAAGGCTTACCGGGAAAGTGGCCTGCGAAGAACGCTTCACTGCCGCTGACCTGCCAGACTCCTTCGCCGCTCACCCCGGCTTCGATGGAGGTGATGGCGCTGACGAACAGGAACGGCTCGCGGTGGGGAAGCTGGAGCACATCGGTCGACGCCGGGGCGGCGCCGGCCGGGACGGGCTTGGAACCGCCGAGTTTGGAGGCGACGAATTCCGCCAGGGTGCGGACGGTGCCGAAGGGCTCCTGCCCGACTTCCTGGCTGCCAATCTTGATGCCGAACTCCTTTTCCAGGTTGGTCACCAGCATGAGGATATCCAGCGAGTCCAGGTCCATATCGCTGCCGACCAGCGGCATGTCCTCGGTGATCTGGACGGTGGGACCCAGTTTCAGGTCGCGCCGGATCAGCGTGATCAGGCGTTGGATCAACTCGGGCGCAATGGGCGTGTTTGGCATAGGCTTAGGCAACTCCATAGGACATCATCCGTAAGGTTACTCGCCAGCGCCGGGTTTCTCCAAGCGACAATCTCGCCAATCTCGCATTGGGCGAGCCCATTTTTCCGGACACGCGATTTCTTAGCCCCAACGGGGCGGCATTCTTAAGCCCAGGGAAAGCGTACTCGCGCAGCCCTGGGTAAGAACCATTCTCCCTGAATGAGCCCTGAAAGGGCGACACATCTTTCAGCACCGTATTCGCTCCAACCACTCGCTGACGCGCAACTTGCATCTGCCCGAAAAAACGGGCACGCCCGCCATCGGATCAGGGGCGGCCGGCACGCTGCGTGCTACACCAGCATGGACTGGATGTAGCGCTGGCTGAGAAGAATGTTCTTGCGGCGCAGTTCGCCGCGGCCCCAGTGCGAGCCATGTGGCTCGATCGACAGGTAGCCATCGTAGGCGGCCTGGTACAGGTAGGCCAGGACCTTGGGGAACTCGATGTCGCCCATCCCGGCCGGCGGTTCGGAGACGACGTGCCCGTCTTTGTAGATATGGTCCTTGATGTGTACGTAGCCGATCTTGTGGCTGTACTGCCGGGCGATTTCCAAATAGTCGGCGCCGTGGGCCTTCCAGTTGGCCGGGTCGTACTTGAGTTTCAGATCGGGCATGACTTCCCACATGCGTTCCATGGCCGGCAGGCTGTCCAGAAAACTGTTGCTGTGCACGGCATAGAAGGCGATCTTCAGGCCTGCATCCTTTACCTTGGCGAGCTGCGGGGCGAACACCTCGACGAAGCGGGCGATCTTCAGGCCCACCGGCTCGCCGGGGATGTCGCCGCAGCCGGTGACGATCCACTCGGCCTTGAGCACCTGGGCAAACTCGATCTGCCGATCGAGCAGATTACGGCACTGCTCACGCTCAGCGGCATCCTGGGAGAGATGGTTGAATCCCCAGGTGCCCAGCATGGCGGCTTTCACGCCGTGCTCCTTGTGGATGCCGGCCATCTGGCGGACGGTTTCGATGGTGAGCTTGGAGAAGTCGCCCCAGAAGTTGTACTCGATGCCAGCGAAGCCGTGCTGGGCCGCGAGGCGCGAGTCGTTGGCAACGCCGGGGAGATCGTTGTCTCCGATAAAGCTGAGTTTCATCTGTGGACCTTTCCCTGCGAGTGGTTGGTGCCATCCGGGCATGCGGGCGTCTCAGCCGAGACATGCATCGGACCGAGTCTTCACCAGCGTACCGCGTGAGGCCGGGGGAGTGCAATGGTGGGGAAGCGACGCAGCGACGCAGCGACCGCCCGGCCCGGCCACCGCGGGCAGGCATTTGCGGACGAACTGCATGACGAAGGGGAGGGAATAGACTGGATGACGCGGAAGACACTTTTGACGTTCACGCAATCGGCTTTGTAACTCTTTCCGTCAGCAGAGGTTAGTTTCAGTTGTCGACAAAGTGTCGACAACTGAAATCCACTGCTTTCCTCCTCACGCTGTTTCATCCGATACCAGTAGTCTCGAGCATTGGGGCTGTCGGTCAGCACCCCGACGATGTCCACCACCGAGAAATACCACTGGTCTTCGTACCAGACGCGACGAATCTGTTTCGATCCGAAGACAACAAGACCGCCGCCGCTGTCATTCTTCGCAGAGCCATCCGCCATGACGACCTCCTCTTTACCTATCTATTTTATACCGATGTATGCGACCGTTGGCGAACAAATCCGTATCCATCGCCAAGCCGCTCACAATTTCTGAGACATTCGGTCTCACTAAACCATTGCATCTGCCATTTCCTGACCTATAGTTACCTCCGGCGGCGCATCGCACATATTCCGGCCGCCAATGACCCATCCAACGCCGTCGATTCCCAAGTCGGGCCTTTCAGGCCACAGGAGAGCGAAGATGAAGACGTTTACCCGTACCGCATTGGTCTCGGCCGTCGCGGCTTTGTTCGCCACCACGCTCACCTCCTCCATCGCCTCGGCCGCCCCGGCCTACGCCATTACCGACCTGGGCACCCTGGGCGGGACCACCAGCCAGGCCGTTGCCATCAACGCCACCGGCCAGGCAACCGGCTGGTCCTACAACGGCGGCGGGGCTCAACGCGCTTTCCTCTATTCCGGCTCGACCATGACCGCCCTATCCACCTTGGGAGGCACCACCAGCCAGGCCAACGCCATCAACGACAGCGGCCAGGTTGTCGGCGGTTCTGACATCGCTGGCGATGTCGTGTACCGCGCGTTTTTCTATAACGGTTCGACGATGACCGACCTGGGCACTCTGGGCGGAACCAACAGCGCCGCCTGGGGCATCAACGCCACTGGCCAGATCGTCGGCCTGGCCGACATCAGCACCAGCAGCAGCACCTATCACGCCTTCCTCTCGGTCGGCTCGACATTGACCGACCTGAGCACCCTGGGCGGCACCAACAGCGTCGCCTACGGCATCAACGCCGCCGGCCAGGTGGTGGGGTATTCCCTCACTGCCAGTGATGCCGCCTGGCACGCGTTTATCCATTCCGGATCGACGATGGTCGACCTGGGCACGCTGGGTGGCACCAACAGCAAAGCCAACTTCATCAGCGCCGCCGGGCAGATCGTCGGTCTGGCGGATGTCACCGGCGATGCGGCCACGCATGGCTTCCTCCATACCGGCTCGACCATGCTCGACCTGGGCACGCTGGGTGGAACCGGCAGCAACGCGTACTCCGTCAACGCCGCCGGCCAGGTGGTGGGCGTCTCTGATATCGCCGGCGACGCCGAAACTCGCGCCTTCCTCTATTCGGGTTCGACGATGACGGATCTGAATACGCTCATCGCCACCGGCTCAGGCTGGACCCTGACCGACGCCACCAGCATCAACGCCAGCGGCCAGATCGCCGGGTCGGGCACCGTCGGTGGCCAATATCACGGCTACCTCCTGACCCCAATCCCCGAACCGACGTCGCTCAGCCTGCTCGCCACAGGCAGCCTTCTGCTTCTGGGCCGCAAACGGCCTGCGCGAAGGTAATCCCCTCCACCCAGCCAGAAAGGCTGCCCCCAAGTAGTGCGTGGCGTCCCCGCCCGCACAGGAATTACAAGCACATCAACTCGCAGGGAACCCAACCCGACGAAGCACTCCCCCCAACTCCGACCACCCCGATCCGCCTGTGCGGGCGAGGACGCCGCGCACTACCATTCGTCACCTGCCGCCCAAGTAGTGCGCGGCGTCCCCGCCCGCACCGGAATTTCAAGCGCATCAACTCGCCGGGAACCCCACCCGCCCACGCCAGGCCCGCACAAGGGAGCTCGTCGTGGGGCGCCAGTG
>JBBQTU010000019.1:0-30658 GCA_038213005.1 Tepidisphaerales bacterium
AGCGGGGCTCGGTCGCCCTGCGCGTCCGCAATCTCACGGCGGGTTCGATGGTCCGTGATGTTTCCTTCGATCTGAACCGCGGCGAAATTCTGGGGTTTGCCGGGCTCGTCGGCTCCGGGAGAACGGAAACTCTCCGCGCCATCTTTGGCGCAGATCCGTGTACGTCTGGCCAGATATTCCTCCATGATCAGCCCGATCCCACCGCCATCCGATCGCCGCACGACGCCGTCGCACAACGCATGGCGTTTCTGACCGAGGACCGAAAGGGGCAGGGACTGCTCCTGCCGTGGTCGATCACCAGCAATATCACCCTTACCGACCTGCCGCGCCTCTCTCTGGCCCGAATCCTTCGCCGCCCTTCCAGTGAACAGCGGGCCGCCACCAGTCTGTCAATACGCCTTGGTATCCGTGCTCGCGACATCAGCCAGCGCGTTGGCGAACTGTCCGGAGGCAACCAGCAGAAGGTCGTCATCGCCAAGTGGCTCTTCCGCGATGCGGATATTCTCCTGTTCGATGAACCCACGCGCGGCATTGATATCGGGGCAAAGTTCGAGATCTACAAACTCCTCGCGGAACTGGCCGCCGCAGGTAAAGCCATCATCGTGGTCTCGTCGGACATGCTGGAATTGCTCGGCTTGTGCGACCGCATCGCCGTCATGTCGGCCGGTCGACTTGCCCAGACCTTTACCCATGATCAGTTTAACCAGGAGGCCATGATGGCCGCCGCATTAAGCCAATACAACAATGCCTCAGCCTGACTCCAAATCGCTCAACACGTCGCCCGATGTTCTGCCGCTTGCCCGGCGCCGCGGGTACCTCGCCTTCGTCCCCGCGGCCGACTACCTCGGCCTGATCTTCGTGCTCATTGCCATGGCGGTCATCTTCGCTCTGCTCACACGCGACTCCGGCAACTTCCTCAACGCCCAACTCGCCGCCACGATCGCCAATCGCATCCCCAAGGAAATCCTCCTTGCCATCGGCATGACGTTCGTGCTCCTGGTCGGAGGTATCGATCTCTCCGTTGGCTCGGTCATGGCCCTGTCGAGTGCGGCGGCGGCCTATTTGATCGTTAACTACCACCTGCCTCTGGCCCCCGCAATCATGGTGTGTCTCGCCGTCGGCGCGACCTGTGGACTCATCAACGGCCTGGTCACGGTCATGTGGCGACTGCCGTCGTTCATCGTAACTCTGGGTATGTATGAGATCGCCGGCGGCCTCGCGGAGCAGATCGCCAACCCCACCATCTCCATTGATCCCGCCATCACCAGGCCGCTTACGGCCTCTATGGGCGGCTTCGCCCTTACCACGCCGGTGGCCCTGGCTCTGGTGGTCATTGCTCAGGTCATCATCTCGCTCACCGTTTACGGCCGCTACCTTGTCGCCGCCGGCACCAATGAAGAGGCGCTGCGCCTGTCGGGCATTCGGCCGGCCCGCCTGCAGGTATCGGTGTTCGTCATCAGCGGCATCTTCGCCGCCGCCGGGGCGCTGGTGAGCATGTCCGAAACATCCACCGCTGATCCCAATGCTGGTGTCCGCGCTGAACTCCGCGCCATCGCCGCCGCCGTCATCGGCGGTACCAGCCTGATGGGCGGCCGCGGTTCGGTCACAGGATCGTTACTGGGCGTTCTAATCATGGAAGTGCTGGGTTACGGACTCACCGCAATGGACGTGCGCAACCCCGCTCAGCGAGTGATTACCGGCTGTGTCATCGTCGCCGCAGCAGTCATCGACTACTATCGCCGACGCATGAGCAAGCGTTAGCCGTGTACCGGAGAACATCGACATGTTACCCTTTCAAAGGAACCGTATGAGCAATACCACTCAGAATCCCATCGTGGATTCCGCCGCAACTGGCCTCTGTCGCTCTCACTCACGTCTCAGAGCGATGCCCCTTCTGGCTGCGGCCTTGGCGCTCGGCGCAATAGGGTTGGGATGCGGCCACTTGGCTGCCCAGCCCGCCGCGACGGCTCCGTCGTCCTCAGGCATTCCTATCCACGTTCAGCTCGATACGCCCAAGTATGTGTCGGTGGTTGTGGAGAGCGCCGACGGCCGGCGAGTGCGCAATCTGATTGCCGACACGCTTCTGCCAGCCGGTGACAATACGCTGGTCTGGGATGGCTACGACGACGGGGCGCGCAACAGCGAGGGTGATTTGGTTCGTCACCGCGCTGTTCCTGGCGTTTATTGCGCCCGTGGACTGACCCACGACGAGATCAAGACCATTTACGAATTCACGGCCTACAGCGGTGGCAATCCGCCATGGCCCACCAAGGATCGCACTGGCGGCTGGCTGGCCGATCACCAAGCGCCGATGAGCGCTGTATTCCTTCCGGCCGGTTCAGGGTCGCCGCATGGTGGCGGCAAGTCACAGGTGCTCCTGTCGGCTCTGGTTGCCGAGGCTGGCGCGCCGTTTGTGTGGGCGGGAACTGACGGCACAACTTATCAGCGAACCTCAATTTTCGGTTGGGATGGGGCCATTGCATTGGCTCGCGATGCCGGCACTAAAGGTCGCGACGACGTCTACGCGTACGGCATCATGGCATGGGAGAAGTCAATAAAGCTTCGCGGCTTCAAGCGGGACGGTGGCGGAATTGAAATCCTCACGTATCAACCCGCCGTCGCCATGCCGCGAGAACCAGGGACCATTGGACTGGCGCTCGCCGTGCGCGATGGGTTGGCAGTTCTCACCGTTCCCAGCGAAGAAAAGATCCTGTTTGTGGACGCCATCGGCCCGAAGGTGCTTGGCGCGATGCCGATGCCATCACCCCGCGCCTTACTGTTTGACAATCAGGGTCGCCTCCTGCTGGTGAGCGACAAGAAGGTCCATCGGTTTACACTCGATCGCAACAAGACAGATGCCGCACCGACCCTTGGCGATGGCACCGTTCTCATCGCCGAAGGTCTTGAAGATCCACGCACACTCGCGCTCAATGCTGCCGGCGATCAGTTGTATGTGGCTGATTGGGGCAAGAGCCACCAGGTCAAGGTGTTCTCGCTTGATGGCAAGCTCCTCCGCACCATCGGCAAGCCCGGCGGACCTCAGTTGGGCCTCTATGATGAACTCCGCATGGGACAGCCCCAGGGTCTGGCACTGGATGATGCAGGCCAACTCTGGGTCGCCGAGGCCGACTACCTGCCAAAACGCATCAGCATCTGGAATGCCACCACCGGCAAACTGGTGGATGCCCGCTATGGACCGCCCCGTTACGGCGGCGGCGGTACGATCGATCCGCTGGACAAGACTCGCTTCTTCTACGCCGACTATAGAGGCATTCTCGAATTCAAACTCGACTGGACCAAAGGCACCTCACAGCTCCACGCCGTGGTCTGTCGTCAGACCACCCAGGGCTTCGCCGATATGCCCGGCGAAGACTGGCTGCCTGAGACACCCCTGCATGTAGGCGGCCGAACCTACCTCATCGGCGGCTATCAGGGTGGTCTGGGTGAAAACACCTATACCGCCACCTTTCTGCTCGACGAGAAGACGCAAATTGCCCGGCCGGTCTGCTACGTCGGTAGTGACCGATGGTGGCCTAATGTCGCTAACGACAAGGCGATCGTCGCGCTTGCCCCGAACCAGAAGAATGAGCACTTCCTCGCCTGGTCCGACCTGAACAATGATGGCCAGCCGCAACCCGAAGAGTTCACGTATCGCCTCTTCGACGAGACGTTTGTCGATCGCAGCGGCAACACGCGAAAGACTTACGGTTACCGCGAATTTAACGTCAACCCTGACCTCTCGCTCCAGGGTTCTTGGGGAATCACCGTTCCCGCACCCCTGATTCGCGCCGACGGCGTTCCCATTTACGACATCTCCAAGGCGCGCATGGAACTGAAGCCCTGTCCGGAGATCGCCTGGGGCGAGGATGGTTACGACACCCGGCCGCTCAATGATGGCACTTCCCTCGTTGGCCTGCTCTCTGCGTGGCGGAATGACAAGCGTATCTGGAGCTATCCTTCCCGCACCGGCGAGCCTCCGCAGTATCCCGGTGACGTCGTACAACCCAAGCGGCTGCTCGGGCCGGTCGTCACCGCCCTCAAGGGCGAGGCTGGGCCCTGGTACGCCGTCAACGCCGAGAAGGGCAACATGTTCCTCTTCACAGCGGACGGTGTTTTGATTCAGGAACTCGGGGGCGACATGCGCATCGAGCCGCTCATCCGCTACCCCGAAGCCAAACGTGGCATGATCTTTGACCACTTCAGCTTCGAGGATGAGCATTACCACCCGACGATTACGCAGACCAAGGATGGCGAAATCTATCTCGTCGCCGGCAAGGAGCACTCGTCGATCTTCCGTTTGGATGGATTTGAGAGCATCCGTCGCCGCAACTTCAGCGATGTGCAGATGAGCGTCTCGACCACCGCAGCGATGCCCGAAACACTCGTCACCAAAGCCCGCAAGCAGGGGCGGTCGACAGCTTGGGTCACCCTGCAGAAACAGAACCCCACGGTTGACGGCAAGCTCAACGACTGGGGCGATGCCACGCGCTGGCAGCAGATCGCCAATGCCGGTCAGGCCGCGGTCACGGTCAGCGGAGATCGGCTCTACGTCGCCTTCAAGACCAATGACCTGCGCCTGCTCGAGAATGACGCGGTCAATCCGACATTCATGTTCAAGAACGGAGGATGTGTTGATCTGATGATCGGCACTGACGCCGGTGCCGATCGCAATCGTACCACGCCTGTCAAAGGCGATCTGCGACTGCTCGTGACCAAGGCCAAAGGCAAGCCCACCGCCATGGTCTATCGTGCGGTTGTGCCGGGGACCAACGAAAAGGATCGGGTGCTGTTTGAGTCGCCGATCGGCAAAGTCTGGTTTGATCGTGTCGATGACATCAGCGGCCAACTTCAGCTTGTGCAGGACGGGGGCAACGTCGAGTTCTCAGTGCCCCTCTCATCGCTAGGCCTTGCGCCCAAGGTCGACGAAAGCGTTCTGGCTGACTTTGGCATCCTGCGAGGCAACGGCACCCAGACCATCCAGCGTCTGTACTGGAACAACCTCAATACCAATATCGTCAGCGACATTCCCAGCGAGGCCCGGCTTCAGCCGGCCAATTGGGGTCTCTGGACGTTCCGCGAGTTCAACCCCACGCCGCGCGAGCCCGACGCGGCGGCCACCAATGCAACCGCGCCGGGTCTACGTTACGACCTGTTTAAGCCCACGCAGAGCTTTCAGGGTCGCGTTCCTGATTTCTCAAGAATGCAGCCAACTTCCAGCGGGGTGGTCGATACATTCACTTTCCCCGCCAAGGCCGATAAGCAGCCGGGGTTTCGATTCTCAGGATATATCACCGCTGCCAAGGACGGGCTGTACACCTTCTATCTTCGTTCGGACGCTGAAAGTCGTCTCTATATCGGCGAACAGAAGGTCGTCCAGGGAAATCGCAACGAGAAGATCACCTACGATGGCGATATCCTCCTCAAGGCCGGCAAGCACGCGATCCGAGTAGACTATGTCAACGATTTTGCTCGCGCCGATCTTCAAGTATCATGGCAGGGGCCCGGCATGGCGAAAGCGGATATCAATCAGGCATCGCTCTCACATGGCCGATGACAGGCCATGAGTGATTCTGACGGGGTAAGTGATGATGGTTTCTATCAGCGAGGATTGCCGGTGCTGTATGTCTATTAACTTGTTACCCCGTTTGGTTATGATCTTGGCGCTCATTAGCTTAACCTGTACTGCCTGCTCCAGCAGGCAGCAACCCACACATGAATCGTTACAACGCAAGGAGATCTCAGACATGAAGCAATTGACTATGGGCGACTGCACGTTCGGTCTCCTTACTGAAGGTGAACGCTTTGACGGGCTGGGCCGCATCTCAATCGGTGGCATGGCGGTTCGTTCCGGCCGGCTTCCACTGATCGCCTATTCACAAAGCCTCATGGGTATGGAGACGGCTGGCTACACTGTCAAGTCCATAGAGCAGACGCCAGCGAAGATATCCATTCACCTGTCGGTGGCATTCCGGCCCGTACCCGTGCGACAGGCACTGGACTGGAACCTCGACCATGTGCTGGATACCTCGGATTGGGACAAGGCCGGCACGCCCGCTCGCGCCGATATGACGCTGCATATCACTCCGGCCTCGGATTCCTTTGGTGGCGTCCAGTTCCGCGGCTTTGCTTACTCATGGGAGTATTCCGGAGCTGTCCCGCTTTATTGGATTCTCGACCGCGCAAGCTGGGAACTCGGCGGCGACATCCACGGTGCAACCGCCTACAGCCAGAGCCTGTACATCAATCCTTCCGCGACGTTTGATGGCGATGCGTCCTGGTCAACCGAACTGGCCCTGGCGCCAGACGCCAAGGGCAATCGCGACATTCTTCAGTTCTGGCCTCGCTGGATGTGTTTGCAGCCATTTGATTTCCAGTTCAATAACGATGCGGTGCTGGCCGGCGTCTTTGAAAAGGTCGGCATGGTCCGGTCGGTGCTCAAACGCGATGCCGCAGCAAGCGAGTTCAAGACCCTCGACCGCCACGTCTTCAACGAATCCACCCACGTCCAGACCGTCCCGAAGAAGATCCTGCTCGCCGTCGGCAAACGCTCTCTCGCAGCGCAGCGAAATCTCTGGACCTCCATCCTCGACACGGCCAAAAGCCGCGCGCTCACCGAGATCGGCATGAAGCCCATCCCGCCGGCCACCTCTATCCAACAGGACTTCTGGGCCAAGCACACTTTTGACAGCTACCGTAAGGACCTTCTGCCGGCCGTCATCGCTACGGAAGTCGCCACCATGCGTGTTGGAAACATCAACCGCAGTGACGCAACGCAAGGCCTGCTGGGCAACCAGTGCGAAAGCCATGAGTATGTGGTCGCCGAAAGCCTTGGCGGGACGTCACAGCTCAAGGCGCTGGTGGACGATGCCAAAAGCCACGGCATCGAAGTCTATTCCTGGACCAGTACCGCCCAGAGCCCCAACAGCCCCATCTTCCGCGAAAAGCGAAATCAGCCCGGCTGGTTCGTCAAAATGGAAGATGGCCGACAGGTCTTCGGCGGGACGCACAGCACCGAGTTCCAGTTCCTTAGCCTGGCCCACGAGGAACCCCGCAAATACTGGATCGATTCACTCAAGAAAATCAAAGACGACACCGGCGTCACCGGCTATTTCTGGGACATGGCGACCAATGTGTCATATATCGCTGTAGACTACGCCGACATGCAGCCGCGCACGATGTGGCGAGAATCGCTCTCGGCGGCGAAGGAACTCCAGGACGCCGGCATCACCCTCGATGGGCTATGCGGGCCGTTCGTACGCCCCGGCCCCGGCGGGAATGGGGGCTATAGCTCATGGGACAACCTGTTCCTGAGCTACCATTTGCTCTTTTCTCCCCAAGACGACAAGACTCTCTGGACGCCGCAAGAGATGTACCGCATCTTCGCCCATGGCAGCGTCCCCGTGCTCAACCTGTTCTATGACGACCGGCGGATCGACACCCTCTTCACAGACCAGCACCGCCAGGTGATGCGCGAGTTCCGCGCCCTGTCAGGACGCCTGCAGACGCGGCGGCTCCGCGACGACGGCGCTGCAGTGGAATGGCCGCAGCAAGACGGCAGCCTGTTGATCTGCAATCTGGCCGAGCGGTCCACCGAACTCCAGGGCCGCGTCCGAGATCTCACATCGCAGGTGCAGATGCCCCCCGCAGCCGACCACCGATACCGATTGGCGGCGGGCCACACCTACGAAGTAACCCCATGAGACTCGATCGCGTTGTGATGGTGCCGAGCCAAGAGGGCTAGCATGCCAGCCCCGGCACGGGGCAGCAGCCAAGTCATTTTTTGTTGAAAGTCAATTATGAACATGTGGACAGTGCGTTCCGATGGTTCCTTTGATCTGAATACCCAACCCTTTGGACTTGCAGGGGCCTACCCAGGTATGGATGGAGTGCCCCTTCGCGCCATGTCTGTGTCCGTTCACCGGACCGATGCCTTGACGACCATTCAGTACACCCTCGCTGCGGGCAGTGTCGAAATCCGATTGGCCAGTGCGGACGATGTTGCCACGCTGAGCGCCACTGTTCGGGGCATGGCCGTCGCGCCCCGGGCGATCCAGGTGATCGATGGGGCAAGGGCCACAGGTGTGTCCCGGTGTTTCAAGCAGGCCCGCGGAATGGGGGGCGGGTCGGGTCTGGTCGCCCTGCAACGCAGCAAGCCGGTGGAGTCATTCGGAATCACCGCGCTGCTTGGCACTGGCCTGGACGCACTGGTGATCTTCGCTCAGGATCACACGCGATTTGAACAGGCAAGCCATGTAGGAGACAACCCCGCCGAACACGGCACGTTCTGCTTCGCCGCCAGCTTCCAGACCCAAGGCATTCCGCTGGCCGATGGGCAACTGGTCCTGCCGACCCTGCACTTCAAGACCACGGCCGATGTGGCGGCGGGGCTGCGCGCGGCGGCCGAGACGATCGCCGAATTCATGCGCGCCCGGTCGCCCCGGCCGCCCAGCTACCACTGGTGTTCCTGGTACTACCTGTATCAGAATCTGGACATAAACATTCTGCGCGAATATCTGGACGGGTTCACAGCCCTTGCCATGGACCGGCCACTGGATTACTTCCAGATTGACGCCGGCTACGCGCCTGCCTGTGGCGACTGGCTGCTCCCCAGCACCCGTTTCCCCGAAACGCTCAAGCCGGCCTTCGAGTTAATCCGACAGAAGGGATATCGCCCGGCCGTCTGGATCGGACCGTTCATGGTCGGCAACCGCTCGCAACTTGCCCACGACCACCCCGATTGGCTCCTGCGCGATAGTCGCGGCCAACTCGTAACCCCATGGCGGCACTACGGCGAGCAGCGGGTCTGGGGCTATCGTGACGAAGAAACCTACGTCCTGGACACGAGCCATCCCGAGGCCTTTGCCTACCTGCGATGCGTGTTTCGCACGTTGCGACAGTGGGGCGCGGAGATGTTCAAAACTGATTTCATGTTCTGGGGCCTTCATGATTCGACCCAAGTCCGCCGCCACACGCCCGGCAAGACAGGCGTGGAGTATCTCCGCGATGTCCTGCAGATGATCCGGGAAGAGATCGGTCAGGAGACCTTCTGGCTCGGTTGCATCGCTCCCTATATGCCCTTTGTCGGCTATGCCGATGCCATGCGAATCGGCGGCGACGTGGGCGCTTCCTGGCAGGGTGGCTTTGGCCCTCAGAACATGCTGCAGGAGACCGTCGGCAGCCAGCACTTCAACAACGTCTTCTGGCAGAACGACCCGGATGTGATCCTGCTCCGCAACTTCCACATCGAGTTGAATGACGCCGAGATCACTAGTCTGGCGATGTGGCAGGCCATCTTGGGCGGCGTCGTCGCCACCTCCGATCCGCTGCACGAGCTATCGGTAGAACGGCTGGAGTTGTGGCGCTTTGTGCGGCCGACCAGCGATTCGGGCATCGCCTCCCTCCCCCTGCTCACGCAACCGGATCGGCCGCTGGTGGCCGTTCGTACGCTGGCCAACGGCGATACCGTCGTACTGGTGTTCAACACCACGGATCGTCGGCTGATGGATCGCCTATGTTTGGAAGAACTGGGTGTGCCCCTCGGCCGCCGCGTCTGGGCACGGACTCCGCGGCAAAGCGCGCCACTGGGCATTATGGACCATCTGTTTGTGGAACTGCCGCCTCACGCATCAGCGCTGTTCCACATCTCTGAATCAGGAGCAGAACCCGGCGGACCGATGCTTCGTTAGCTCAAGGGATATGAATGTCGCTGCCACGCAATCACATGTTGTATTTGGTGCCTGGTCGAATGGGCAAACTGCGCCATTGGGTTGAGTCCCAGGTCTGGCAAGATCGGCGGGATGTGCCGGTGCGAGGTGCGCCGGTGAGCGATACCTGGCAAACCGCGCTGCAGGCCCAGCGTCTGGCCTACAAGCCTGTTCAAAGCGGGGAGTATTTTGGTCCCCCACATGGCGGGTGGAAGCAGCGCTGGTTCAAGTTGCAGATCCCGGCGGCCAAACCGGGTGAACGCGGCCGACGAGTGCTCTTCTGGGAATGCCACGGCGAGACGACAGTCTACATCGATGGGCTCACCTGGGCCGGGCTGGATGTCGCACACCGCTATTGCACGGTACCAGACAAGGCATGCATGTTGTGGCTGGATTGTGGAACTTACCAGACCGGGATATGGAAGTCCGGCTCGGCGCCGGACCAGTATGGTCTGCGGTTTGACGCTGCCTACCTGGTCTGCCGCAACGAGGACGCCTGGAACGCCCTGTGGGATCTGGATGCGCTGCACAGCGTGATCGAGCGGCAGTTGTCCGATGCCCAGCGTGCTACCAATATGGGCGGGAAGGGCGCCCTGACGGTCCAGCGGGAGTGGCCGCCGTTCCTGCGTCGGCTCCTGACCGATCTCGATGGGGTCTGCGACAAGTACGTGGAGGGTCTTCCGGCGGTGCGAAAGGCGCTGGTCGACCTCTATGCCCGATACCCGGCCGAGTACTGGCAGCAGGGCTACGCCATGGTGGGCCACTCGCACTTCGACCTCGTCTGGCTTTGGCCCGAAACAGTGGGCGAACGAAAGGGCATTCACTCCACGGCAACGGCAATGCGCCTGCTGGATCGCTATCCGGAGTTCATCTTCATGTGGTCGCAGCCGGCAATGCTGGAGGGTATGAAACGCCGCGATCCGCGTCTGTTTCAAGAGGTTCTGCGGCGAACCCGACAGGGACGTCTTGAGCTCACCGGCGCGCTGGAAGTCGAACTGGACAGCAATGTGCCTTGCGGCGAGGCGTTGGCACGCTCACTGGTCTACGGACAGCGAGGCTTCGAGAAGCTGCGAGGTTCTCGCGCCAGCGTGGTCTGGCTGCCTGATTCATTCGGGTTCACGTCCTGCTTCCCACAGCTTATGGCCCTGGCGGATGTGCGGTATTTCCACACCGGCAAGCTGGGTTGGAGTCCCCTCAGCCGCTTCCCCCATGACAGTTTCGTCTGGAAGAGCCCCGATGGCACGGGCGTCGTGACGCATCTGGGAATTGGCCTGGATACGTCGCTCCATCTGCCGACGGCCATCGACGCGGTACGCAGCTACGAACAGGGCGGCGTGCACGACGAAGTGCTGCGGGCTGTAGGTTGGGGCGATGGTGGTGGCGGTCCGTCCGAGGAGATATGTGAACGGGCCCGACGCATGGCGAACCTGGTCGGTGTGCCCCGCGCCCGCTGGACCAAAGTCGAGGACTTCTTCGATCGCCTGAACCGAGTCAGGGACGACCTGCCCGTCTACGAAGGCGAGATGTATCTCGAGACGCACCGCGGCACGTTCACCAGCCAGAGCGAGTTCAAACGCCTCTATCGCGGCCTGGAGACGGCACTTCAGGCCCACGAAGCCGTGCGTGTTGTCACCGGCGGCAAACCACTCGGCCACGATGGGTGGAAACGCCTGCTGTTTGCCCAGTTCCACGATGCGCTACCCGGTTCGTCGATTGCTCTGGTTTACCAGCAACTGAATCCGGAACTGCAACAACTGGGGCAGGAGAATCTGGATCAGGCCGCCCATGAGCTGGCCCGGAGCGGAGGCCGCAATGCCGCGATCCAGGCGTTCAACCCGCTGCTGATGCCACGGCAGGCCGTGGTGGAAGTGCCCGAGGGCGCCACGCTCGTGGAGGGGGCCCTGACGCAGCGGATCGGCCACGGGCGAAGCTCCCGGACGCTGACCCTCACGCAGTTGCCCGCGCTCGGCACGGCGGCGCTGGGAATGGCCGGGACAACAGAGAACCAGTGGAAGGTCACCTCGCGTGTTCTGGACAATGGGCTGCTCCGCGCCGGCTTTGACTCGCGAGGCCAACTGACCGGGTTGCGTGTCCACGGGCAGGATATGCATCTGACCCGCCCTGCGGGCTTTGTGCTTTACCCCGAACTCGGCTCGGATGCCTGGGACATCGAGCGATATAGCCTCATGATCGGCAAGCCCGCAGCGGCGAGTTTGCGACTGCAGGTGATCGAGCGCGGCCCGCTACGCGCAGTGCTGCGCGGCAGTGCCGATATCGGTGGCAAGAGCAAGCTGGAGGTGGATTACATCCTGGAAGCGGGCATGCCGTATCTACGCATCGAGTGTCACGTGGATTGGCAGGAGCCGCACGCGCTGCTGAAGTACCATGTGCGGACGGCCTACCTGGGCCAGCAGGCCCGCTACGGTGTGGCGTTCGGCAGCATCGGGCGACTGCAGGTTGGCGGCATGCCTGACGATCAGGCGAAGTGGGAAGTGGCGGCCAGCCGCTGGGCGGCGGTCGTCGACGATGCCGGCACCGAGGGTCTGGCGTTCATCACCCAGGCCAAGTACGGCTTCTCGTGCTACGAGGGCGACATGGGGCTCTCGCTGCTGCGCGGCGGCCGCAGCCCCGACAATACGGCCGATGTGGGCATGCACACGATCCGGTTCGCTCTAGGCGCCTACGCCTCACGGAGCGAGGGCGGGCGACTCAGCACCGCCGCGGCCGCCGAGACGCTCTTCGCCCCGGTGATTGTGGGTTCGATGCCCGTCATTGAGCCGCCGCTGCAGGTGGACCAGATCGGCACGGCGGTACCCAGTTGGATCCTCCCTGCCGAGACCACGCAGGGTGTGATTCTGCGGCTGCACGAAACGGCCGGAGCACGGGGCTCGGTCATCCTGCGCCTGGCAAGACCGGCCAAGGCCAGCCTGGTGGACCTCTTGGAACGCCCGATGGGCCAGTGCATCAAGATCGACGGACGCACCTGGCGCGTCGATTACCGTCCCTACCAGATTCTCAGCGTTCTCGTGCAATAAGGGCGCGGGGACAGCCAGGGCACTTAGGCCTGATCCGAACAGCCAGCACAACGGAAAGTGTTGGCCGCGCACACCAGATGCAGCAGGCCGATGCGGGCCCCTCGCTTCGTCTCCCAGCGGATCAATCCGCCGAAAACGGTCAGGGCGGCTATGCGGCCGTTCGCCGACCCACCGGCGTGCCTTGAACCCAGCTTTCCTCTTGATCATATGGACGTCGGCGCTCCGTGAGAGAATGCGGCCGTAAAGCCGAACTCATCCACCACTTCCCGCACACGGCCGTAGTCGTAGGCAATAGACACCCGGCCCCGTATCAGGGACCATATTCGGACGTCACTTTCCGATCACGATGGAGCCAAACCGCGCTTGACAGCCGGCGCTGTTACCGCTGGAATGTGCCCGAGCCCCAGGTGTTGGCAGGGGTTCGCCAATCCGGCCGCCACCAGAGCTTGTCACCGGTGAAGCCCTTATAGTCGCTGTCCAGGTCGTCTACTACTATATTGATGCGTACATTACTCCATTCTTCTCCGGCCTTGTCGTTCAGGTAGGCGAAGGGGATGGCGATCTCGGTGTTGTGGCCGGTCCGCGTGGCTTTGCAGACTGCCTGGGTTCCCTGCGGGAGTTTCGCAGAGTTGTAGGCAAGTCGCTTCTCGCCAACCTGGGCGGGGCTCAGGGCCACCAGCAGGATATCCGCGGCTTCATTCTCGCCCCGCCCCAACAGGCGTATAGCCGCCGGCCGGGCGTCGATACGCACCTCCACCCCGTCCTGAAACCAGGGATCCTTGTCGGCTTCACTGTTGAAATGATCGTCGGTGGTCTGGATGGCGATGTAGAGGAACCGGTCATCGTGCGTGCAGGCGAAACGATAGGACAGGTCCGCCGCCCCGGTCCAATGGAGGGCATCGCCACTGCTCTGCGGCGTATCCACCTTATCGGGCAAGTCTGACCAGTCAGACAGGTCGCCATCCACGACGACCGGCCGAGTGGTTGCACTGCAGGGCAGCGGCGGCTCGGACGCCGCCACCTCCACCTGCTGCTTAACCTGCCGCCCGGCAAAGGAGGAGGTGATGGTCGTGTGCCCCGCGGCCTGCGGGCGCAGTTCTTTCGTGGTGTCGTCAAACGTCACCACTGCGGGACTGGCGACCTTGAATGTCGCAGTACAGTCCGTGAGGCGGAACCAGTTATCGTAGATGGGCTCCAGAACCACGTGCCCCGTGCGAGCCAGGCGGACCGGGCCGTCCACGAGCGTATCTGTTTCGCAGATCTCAACTCCCGTCAACTGCGGAGCTTTTGTGCGCAACATGAAATAGAGAGCCGCGCGCATCCGCTGGTTGCAGTCGAACTTCTCGTGCCCCTGATTGTGCCCGGTATAGAAGGCCAGATTATCGTTCTGGCGGAAGCCCAGGGCGACCAGTTTGCGACTGAGTTCGTAAGTGGGCTGCCACAGTCCCTTGCCGGCCTCGCGGGAGCCGGCATCGATCCACAAGCGCACCGCGGGGATGGGGCCTTTATGGTTGTCGACAAACGCGAGGGCCTGCGACGCCGGTGACTGGCAAATGGCCATGCCGAAGGTTTCCGGATGCTGGTAAGTCATCCAGAACGCCCCCATGCCGCTGGCTGAAAACCCGGCCACGCCTGTGGACGCCGGCTCAGGACGGGTGCGGTACGTCCGGTCGATCATGGGCTTGATCTTCTGGGCGAGGAACTCGTAGTAAGCTTCCCCATTCAGGCGAAAGGGAGCGGGCTGAGTCGTCTCTCTACCGGTCGCTCGCGGATAGTAATCGATGCCCCGATTCGCCCATACTGGCTTGCCATCGGCGGTATACGAGTTATGCACGGCAACGAGGATGGCCGGCTGGATCAGGCCCTCATGGACCAGTTGATCGTGGGCCATCTCATAGCCGATGGTGTCGTGCATGCCATGCTGGGCCGTCAGCAAAGCCGTGTCGCCATCCAAGAGGTAGATCACCGGATAACGTCGGTCGGTAGAGGCGTACCCCGGCGGCAGGCAAATGGTGACCGCATGGGACCCGCTGGTCTTGCCGCCATCGTCGATGGGCGGCAGGAAGACGTAACGAGAGTCCGCCGATGAGCCAGTCGGGGCGACGGAAGCCGTGGGAACAACGGGGGTAACTGCTGGCTTGTGGGTGCAGGACACCAGACATACAAGCAATGTCGCAATAGCAAACGATCGGACGCAGACGCGTGCGACCGCGGCCGCTTGGATAGGCCGATGAACTCCTTTGATAGCATCCATGGTGAGCCGACTCCTCTACTGTTGTTGAAGCCCTGCGGCGTGATTTCACTTGCCGATCATGATCGGCCCAAACCGCGCTGGCTCGATCCGTGCCTCGCTGGGAACGTCGGACACCTGGTCCGTCTGCTTATCGTTCCAATACAGGCGAGCCACCCGGTTGGTCCCGGTCGGATCTGAGTAGATTACGCCGATCACTCCCTTGAGCGAAGAGATTTTATCGATGTCGATGCCCAGTTCTGCCAGCGGCACGCGCAGAGTCACGCTGTACCCGGCCGGCACCGTCTTCGACGTCGCGGTGGCTTCGCTGAGCCGCTTGACCACGTCGATTGCGGTCCCATTGGCGACATTGTTTCCGACGATGTAGCTCATCGGATTGCTCTTCACGGCCGCCTTCTCCTGGAAATATGCGACGGTGTCTTTTCCGGCGATCGGCGCCGTCAGGACCCGCACCAGTCCGCGCCCTGGGACATCCAGTTTCATGTCGACGCAGTCCCCGCCCATGAAGGCGTGAGTAAACCGGCCTTCTCCATTTCTCCACGGGCTGGCATCGGCAACCTGCCAGACGATCACAAGATCCTTCCCGTCATGGGCGAGCGCAGCCCGCCACCAGTGGCTGGAATTCCCACGTTCCTTGACCAGCACTTCGGGGACGCCCGCCAGCAGGGGCTGATCCTTGGGCAGATCGGCCGCGACTGCCTCGGTGGGCAGCGCCGCGACCTTGGCAATGGTCAATGCCTTGGGCTCAGTGTCGGCCGCCCCGCGTCCTGCCGCCGCGATCTTCTGGCCGGCGGCAATCTGCTCGGATGTAACGACCAGCTTGAGCTGCTGTTTGCGGCAGGTTTCCAGGCCCAGAACTTCCAGTATCCGGTAAGAGATGCCGCCGACCTGCACCAGCACTCGGTTCTTCTCGTCTCGCCAGATGAAACCGCCGAAGCTCTCGCCACCGGTAAGGGTCTCATCAAGCGTCACATCGCTCTTGATATCCTGCAGGATGTTCGAGATATACAACCCATCCATCGTGAGCAGGAACCATTCGCCGCGGTCACCGCCCAAGGCTGTAATCGCACCGGCGCCCGGAACATTCTCCACCACGCCGTTGGTGCGGAAGGGCGCGATCAATACACCGCGTTGGGCGGCTGGGGCATCATGACGGCCATACCGGTTGGGATAGGCTCCCCTGCGCCCGTCCACGGTGTGGAAGCGGATGCCGTCGGAGATGTTACCGGCGTCGTCCATCACGAAGGTGCCAGTGGGGTCTTCTCCCGCCGACGGCATGATCTTGTTCACCGGGGTCACTGGCGTCTTGAGATCGTACTGGGGCACGCCGGTGCTGCTCAGGCCCTGCAAGGGGTAGACACGGCAATCCGGCGTCAGGATCGTCAGGTCAGGTCGAACCCATCCCACGCTCCAGTAATTGGCTCGAACGCGAAGCTGGACGCACGAGCGGAAGACTCCGTCGGCGTCGCGCTTGGCGATCATCAAAGCCTTGCCTTCATTGAAGCCCGGCGCCGTCACCGCATATTCATGATCCTTGTAGCGGTAGATGAAGCCGCGCTGGCTGGCCAGGTCGGGGTGATAGATCAGCGGCTTCTCAGCCGTGGGCCGGGTCTTAGGGTCCGCATTGGGATCCAACTGGAATTCCACGCCATGGGCCACGAAACGGGTTGAATCGAACGTGACAGGGAAGCCCGACATCGCGCCATAGTCGGCCGCGCCCCAGAAGGACTTCTGCAGTTCGCCCTTGTCCGACCAGACGGTGACGCGCTTGGAATTCTTACTGCCTTCAGCGATCCACAGCCGTCCCTGCTGGTCGAACGCTGCGCCCAGCGGGTTGGCCAGGTCCGTTTCGATGAACTTGCCGGCCGGACGCTCTGGCTCGGCGCGGGGGGCGCCAATCGCCTGCAGAGGCTTCCCGTCGGCCGCAAAGACCAGAACCTGGTTGGTGGCGCGATCGGTCAGGGCCACCCGGCCATCGCTGCCGATCGTGATGCGTACGGGCCTGGCAACACCGTTGGCCTGGATGATCGTCTGGCCGCGGACGCCGTTGGGGTTGAGCGTCGCCACGGTAGCGTCGGCGAACACGCCTGTGAGCTTGTCCTGGTAAGAGGTCACCGCGCACAAGCCCGCCGCCGCGAACGAGCCCTCGACGGCGCCGGTGGCGGCATCGATGCGGTAGAGTTTGTCGCCGGCGACCATGATAAAGAGTTTACCGCCCACGCAGGCCATGCTGGATTCATTGGGAACGGCAAGGGTAGCAACGCGAATCTCAGGACTGCGCAGCGCATCGTCAAACGGGATGAGTTGCCCCGTCGTCAGGTTGTAGCGGCGCAGATCCGCTTCGCGCGATAGCGTGTAGGCAAACTTATCATCCATGCAGACGTCGGCGTTCTCGGGAACGACACACCACTGGATGATCCCATCCGGTCCGCAGCGCAGAAGGCCCGTTGCGCCTTCGACGCCGGTGAATGAAACCAGAATTATATCGCCGCGGGTGGCGACCGAGGTGGGATGGCCGTGGTTGGCTCCCCATATCTTCCTGCTGGAGTCAGTGGTCCAGGGCGGGGTGGCCGCATTGTAGAGGCTGTTGAACAGTCGCAGGCGGATCGGCTGGTGGTCCAGCACCTGGGCTGTGTAGGGACCGGCGGGCACGGGCTTGCCATTGTCATCAAGGCCGTCCCACAGATCGGTGACACTCCCTGCCTGACGCGGATATTGGCCAATCAGGTTGCGGACGCGCACGCCCTTGGCATCATCAATGGCGATGGTCACATCGCGGTCGTCAGGCAGTTCATACTTGATGGGAATCGAGCCCACGGTGTCATAGTTGACGAACGCCTTGAGCCGGGCAGCGTGCAGTTCGCGCTGCTGGGCGGTGATGTTGAGCTGGCCCTTCTCCTGCAGCACGGCCGAACCCCAGCCGTCACGGGCGAAGAACATGAATATGCGGTTGACCTTCTCATCCTTGATGCCATCGGCCAGCCGGTGGGCGGGGCTGGTGCCGGTGCTGTCGCCCCACAGGCCTTCAAGGCCAAATACGAACGACTCGCCCGCCCCCAGCGGCTTGCCGCTGAGGCGCACGTGGCTCCACGGCCAGAACGCCTCCATCGTTTAGCCGCCCTTACTGGGAACGACGGCGATCTTGCCACCGGCCTGCTCCATGTCCGGCCCGAAACGCTTCAGCAGGTCGGGCCGATCCGGTCCCGTTGCGTCATTCTGATTCCCAAACCCGCCGTGCTTGACGATCATGAAGGGTTTCTGGTCCGACGAGGAGTAGAACATGTTGATGTGCATCTGGTGCTCATCGGGCGTGTGATCGTCGAAGATCACGCGGGCCTGATAGCAGTCGGATTTCCAGCTATTGGAGAAATCCTTGCCCATCGTCACGTTGGTCATGGGCGTCTTGTCGGCGAAGCGCGCGAGGAAATAGACCCCCTTGGCGTCCCACATCATGTGCGTCCAGACGCTGAACGAGTCGGTGACCGTCGGCGTGTTATAGCTCCACACCCCGGCGGACAAGTCCCAGTCCTTGGTGTCGCCGTCGATCGTCACTGGCCCCGGCGCAGGCACGACCGCGATCTCGCGGTTGAGCGACATGCCCGTCTCCTCCGCGCGCGACATCCCGCACAGTCCCAAGCTCACGCCCAGCAGAGCTACTACCAGAGATTTCCAACTCGTCATCTCAGTTCTCGCCTTCGGTTGTCTGCCGCTTGCGGTCGTCCGTCCGCCTCGGCAGGATAATGAGCAGGACGCTACTCCGTCGGTGGGGTCTGCGACAGTCGCAGTTTCCACAGGCTTTCGGCCGGGCCGTTGAACACAAGTCCAGCGCGGAATGGCGGATAGCCGACGCAGTACCCACGGAACATCACCTGATTCCAGCCTTTCTTCAGCGCCAGTGACTTGGCAGGTACATTCCCCTCGCCTTCGACCACCTTCTGCCGGTTTAGATACCAACGGTAGAAGGTTTGTTCATGGCCTTGGAAAGCGAAGCTGATGGGCATATCCTGCGGTACATACACCCAGGTAGCCCCATACCAGACCTGGGCTGCCGGGCCGCAGACCACACGGGTATCGAGATCGGCTACGGTGGCGACATGCCAGCGGACCTCGCCGGGATTGTTCCAATAGCCCTTGATGATCTCACCGTTGTAGACGGCCTTCAGATCAACCTTGCCGTCATCGGGCGGATAAGTGCTGGCTTCACCGAACTCGTGACCAGCCTGTTTGTAGTCACGGTTGGTGCCGGGCATATAGCCACTAAGATCATCCCGGAATTTCTCCGCGCCAGGACCACCGAACGGGCCGATGAGTTGCCAGTTGCGCACCACCACGCCTTTATCCAGCCCCTGGAACTGCACCGGCGCCCAGGAACTGGGGTAAAGACGCGCCTCGGTAGGCTCATCATACGTTTCGCGACTGGCCGACCCGTCCGCGTTGGACCACCAGAACTTGTTATGGCCGGAGAACGTGGCCTCGAAATTCACCAGTGTTCGCAGCCCGGCATCCAGCGGCGGCAGACCGGGTATGGCCGATCGGGGCAGCGCCGCGGCAATGACGAAACCCTTGCCGTCCTTGTCTATCGTGTAGTTGACCGTGACGCCAGCGACCTCACCGACATGGGCGAAGCTGACTGTCCCCACCGGCGTTCGATAGTTGGCGGGAGTGGCCGCACCAGCGCCATCCCACTTCGGATACATTCCCACCACGACCGGCTTCACAGTCTGGCCACTGTTCACCAGGCTGAAGATGAACCGTGCATCGCCAGGCCGACCACCCGCGGGGCCGCCAGCAGCCGCATTGGGATCGCCTTGGATATAAAAGCTCAAGGTGTCGCCAAGACGATCATGGCTGAAGATTCGCTGTGCTGAGAGCATGGGCTTGGGGTCGACAGCGGTCGACAGCCGGGCGTGCCAGCGCAGATAGAGATTACCGGGATCGTAGAGACAGCGAACTTCGACTGTGTTCTGCGCATCGGCCTGGAAACATACCGGCAGACAAGACTCCCAGCCGGTCATCGAGCCATCGAGTACAGCCCCCCCAATCGCCGGGGTAAACCGTGCAATCCGGGCCTTGCCCGCGCCCCCGCGAAGCGTCAGGGCAATCTCCGGCGGTGTGCCGATCTGAGCGGCGCTGATGGTGACCTTCGGCGTCACCGTCATCAGCTTCTTCACCGGGTTTTCTTTCAGTGACCAGCCCTGCGCCTCAAAGAGCAGCGGCGTGACTTTGCCCAGCGCCATGTAGATCCGCCCGTTGTCCTTGTTGCCAAAGGTGGCACCGGCGAAGAACTCGCCAGGCAAGGCATAGAGTCCCGCTACCGCGGTGGACAGCCGCCGGGGATCGGGGAACAGGGTGTCGACGTAGAGCCCGTCTTCCGCATCGTACAGAACAATGCCGCATCGCGACTGATCGACCACCGCGACAATGCCGTTGATGGGCTTGTTGATGTGCATCAGGCCATAGATCTCGCCGCGCGACGACGTTCCTTGAAGGACGCTACGCCCCGTGCGCCACTTCAGACGGTAGCCTTTCTTGCCGTCGGGAACATACCGCGCCACCTTCATCTGCGCACCTTCATTGGCGCTGAAACCGGCGCCGCCCCGTGCAGCGACGACATACCCCTCGGCCACCGTCCCATCCACCATGGCCCAGTCCGAGGAATACTTGTCATCCAGTTCGTTGCCGCCATGCACCGCATCGGCCGTGCCGGCCGCGCGAACCACGAACACCGGGTCAGTCAACACCTTCTGCCATGACTTGAAGATGGCGTTCTTGTGGCTGTCAAATCCAGTGGGTGCCAACCCCCAGACACTCGGCCCCGCCTGGTCCGTGGCGACCAGCGTCAGATCATCGTTCCATTGTGCCCCGTGATAATGCAGAAGCGCCGCCGGCATCTGCAGCGGAGTATTCGCGTACTCCTCATCCTGCACTTTGCCATCACCATTGGCGTCATGCCATGCGTAGGATCGACCCTTGGACGAGATGATGGCGCTGGAGAGCAACCAGCGATCGCCATCGCGACGGTAGACGTTATAGCTGCGGCCACAGGCGATGTATTCCTTCCCGCCCAGCCGGACAAACCGCGCATGGTCAAACCCGGGCGACTTGGGATCATCCCCCACGTGCGGCCAGACCGCATCCACAGTCCATGTGCCCTTCTCGTAATCGACCTTGAATCCGGTCAACCAGTTGTTCTGCCCAGCCACGTAGACCCGTTCTGGATGCTCCGGGTCGACCGCATAGCCGTCATTGGCCTTGGTCTGAAGGGTCTGAAATTCGCGCAGAAGCTTGCCATCGTCGCTCCACTCGCTGACCCGATTCGGGCCGGCCTGCTCAGCGATCAGCAGATGGTCCTTGCCGTCAGTGCCAATCCATGTAGCCAGTTTGCCCGGACTCATCAATGTGAGCGGGTCATAGCTGCCCGACTTCTGCACATCCAGCCGTCCATACGCGACTAGCTGCTTGCCTCCGCGATCGAACTGGTAGACCTTGTTGTTCGCCGGGTCGCTCAGGTAGATGCGACCATGGCTGTCCACCTGAACATCCGCAGGACTCATCGCTTCAGGCACGGCGAAAAGCCGCTGCCAATCGCCGGTTGGAATACCATCCTGCAGCGTCATCGCACTGACAACGTATTGCCCTTTGGTTCCGTGCAAGGCATATAGAAACCCGCCGCGAGCAACAATGCCAACCGGCCGGGTCACCGGCACGTCCTTGATGACCTTGCCGCCCTCGCCCTCATGCACCGTAATCTTGTCGATCAACGTGCGATCGCTCTCGGCAAAGCCCCCCGGCGTGGGTTCCTCTATCTTCCCCGCCTGAGCGACATAGACAAACGTTTTCTTATGCACTGTGGCACAAGCCATCCCCTTGACCCATCCGTCAGGTAGATAGATCCCCCCGCGTTGGGCCCCACGCCCGTCCCCAAAGGGCTGCCCATCGGCACGATACACGTACTTCCTGCCGCCATCCGTGCTGAACGACCAAACGGTTGCGCCGTCGGTGCAGGTGCTGTCGCCACCGCCCGCTCCGCCAGACCCAAACGCACGCACCACCTGCGTCCGCCCGATCGGCTTGTTCAGGTCGAGCATGGGGTTATTGGTGCCGTTCTCAAGATAGCACCAGTAGAACACCGCCACGCCATTGGGCCCGACATCCAGATCTCCAAACGGCGCCCCTACCGGATCGCCGCCAAACGCCTCGCCCAGTTTCGTCTGCTGTCTCGCAGGCAACCACGATGAAGCGCCGCTGGCAAACTCCGGGATCACCGCGTGATACTCGTTATCCACATCCCACTGCTTGGCGGGCATATAGATGCCCTTGACGCCATAGGTCCCCGGCGGGATGGGCATCAGGTTCTCATCCAGCCCATCCCATGTCTCGCTGAACTTCCCGCCATTTGCACTGGTGACCGTTCGCGGCTCACCCCGCAGAAACTGGCTGACGATCCAGTCAGGCTTCTCGGCATCCACAATCGCAAGCGTCACCAGGTAAGTCCGCGGCAGCGGCCCATCCGTTGGTAGCTGATACGTCACCGCCGCACCAGGCTTCGCCGGCGCCGCCGGCTGCGCCCATATTGCCACAGACGCCAGCACCACAAACAACATCGTCAGCCAACTGCTTCTCTGCATCGTCTCTTCCCAGTTCGCCGTCCTCATCAGTACCAAAGCGGGTCGCCGTTCGCGTTTCTACATGACCATCCAGAAACAGACTGTTGCTGCTCTTGGGGCGACCGCTGGCCATGCTCTCAACGCCGTGGTTGGCTGGCCCCCACCAGTTTCCAGAACTGTCCGCAAGAATGACGATATTGGGCGGCTGGCAGTCCCTGGCTTCATCGGCTTCACCGCGCCGCTGCCGTCGCAGATGACGTTGTCGGAGCGGCCAAACCCACAAACAACCCCGCCAGCCCGTTGCGTATCTACTCTCTCCCACCTCGCCCGTCCCGGGGCCAATTTTCCCTTATCGCGGCAGCACGTCTCTGATGTTGCACAGCTCTGGACCGATCTGTACTTTTCCGGCGTCGTACCCCTTCGCCAGCGTCTGATCGCCATTGACCCACAGCAGCATCGCGTTGCTCGGCCATGCAATGGTGTTGAACAACGAACCGTCCGAGACATAGGTCTCCAGACGCCTGCCTTCGCCGCTGTAGGGGAACCACCGCACCGAGCCATCCAGCATCACAGCGTTGCCGCCGCCCGGTTGGTTCTTCTTGGCATCCCAGTGGTTGACCCGGAGTGGCGTCACATAGCGGAACAGCACGACATCCGCGAACAAGGCAGGATTGCCGTCGGTGTACTTGGAATACTTGCGTGCACCGGTCACCAAGCGAGTCTCGGTCATGTTGTAGTCGGTCGCCCCGCCTGCACATTGCATGTAATCGGCAACATATCCATCGGATATCCGCTGCGCCGACGGGCAAGTCAGCACGGCACGGTCGTTGAAAATGTCGGTGCCCGCAGTGGCCAGCGGATGCCCAAGGTTCGCCCAGACGCCGAAAAAATCATCATGAGTGCAAAGCTGGCCCGTCATGCTTGAGCCCCATGCACCGAATCGGATGAGTTTCCCCTTGTTCTCGTTCATATACATGCGGCTGGCCAGCCCTAGTTGCCTCAGGTGCGAGGCGCAGGCAATGCGCTGCGCTGAGGTCCTGGCATTGGCCAGCGCCGGCAGCAGAATGCTGATCAGCAGCGCAATAATCCCAATCACCACCAGAAGTTCAACCAACGTAAATCCGTTACGACGACGCATGGTCATCTCCTCTCACAAAAAAAGTCTCTCCCGGTACGGTCGCCCATTGAATGCGCCCTCGTCGTGCCAAAGAGAAGCGATAGTAATTTCCACAGTCCACTAAGCCGTTGTTCCAGTTTGCTTCACGACCTCATCCTCAAACACTGCCGGCATTAACACCGGACCTGACTTGCCCTCGCCGCGCCTTTGTCTGTCGATAATCTCGATACTCCGCTCCAGGAGTTGCCGGGCGTCGAACCCCAGGCGCTTGATCCCCATGCTCTGCGAACCCGGCCAAGGGAAATTGCAGTGAGCCACCACATCCGTGTCCTTGCACAACTGCACCCTCGCATCCATCGCCCCCGCCACGCCATGCTCCACCAGGTTGTCGTCCGTGATGATCAGCCCGTCCGGCCGCTCTTCCGCCCTGCCATGCAGCAGCAGATGTACGCAGGGCTGAGCGCTCTGGACGTCGTCCTGGCTCACCTCCTGTAGCCAATAAGGCCGCGTCTCCAGTTGTCGCGCGGCCAACCCCTGACGAAGATACTCCGCCAGTTCCCGCTGCTGGCCCGGTGCCGTCAGCACGGCGACGCGCCGCCGCCCTCGGCTCGCCAGGTAGTCCAACGCTTTTTCGATGAACGATTTCCAGTCCAGCACCAACGCGGTGAGCTGCGGAAACCGCTGGTCGGGGCCCGCGATCGCCACGCGCGGCAGTCCCGGCTCCAGCAACACAGGCGTGTCAGACAGGAGGAATGGAAGTGACGGAAAGATCAGCCCCGCCAGCCGCTGGTGTCGCAATTCCTGCACCAGCCGCTGATAGTCTTCGCTGTCCGAATGCCCGTCCACGCCGTAAAACACCGGCATCTGCCGCGATCTCGATTCCTGCAGATTCGCCGCCTCGTTGGTCAGCGCCGTCCAGAATCGCACCCAGGTCGGCCAAGTTCCCGGCCGACCGGAAAACACGATGCCATAGCGAGAGAGGTGCGGGGGGTTTTCCGCCACGAATGTGCCCCACCGCCGCTTGCCATAGGTGAACCCGTCGCGGTTCAACTGATCCAAGGCCTTCTGCATCGTCACGCCGCTCACGCCGAACTGCTGTTCCAGTTCCGCACGGATCGGCAAACGGCTGCCCGGGCCCCATTCACCCGCCACGATCCGCTGCCGCAACGCAGCCAGAATGGCCGTGCGTTTTTCGGTCGATGGCTTCAAAACTCGCAGCGTGCTCGTCATGTGATCTCTATTGTGTAGCCGATAGTCTTAATACCATTATCAATATAATCACTGTATAACGAGAGTCAACAAATTTCTGGAGGTTTAGTCAACACAGCGACATTCGCTTCGGCGCCCGCCGCTTCCGGCAACGATCTTTGACTACGGGATCCGCAAGCATTCCCTGCGTCGGTCCGTCGTTGACCATGAGGCCTCGGCGAGCAAGCACATCCGGCGTGCTGCGGTCGGTGCGCGATGCGCTGCGTCGGGGAAGGTTCTACACCGCTGAAACTGCCCTCAGCAAGGCGAGGAAGTGCGGGCGGAAAATCGTATGGGGACGCAGCTAGAAACCCGGATAAAGGGTCAAAGTATAATAGCCGCAGCAGCCCGGATAAATGGTTAAAGCATAAAAGGGCTATTCAGTTCACTCGAGTATCCCGTACAAGGCATGCTATGGAGCGGCGCGAGTCGCTGCGAGCGGTCACACTCGCCCCCAAGCAGGTGTCGTTTGGTGCGTCGCCTTCTGTTGGGGGGGGGTGCCGTGGCCGTTGAGGATGACTTGGCGATGTGACCTCGACTGGAGTGAACTGAATACCCCTTAAGCATAATAGCCGCAGCAGCGGCACGAACCCAACCCTGCTGGTCCCGCGCTCGGCCGCCATGACGATTCCCCAAGCGACTACAAATCGCTTCTACGTAGACGTGAGCTTCCGGACGGAACTAAGTCACACTTGCAGCGACGCGGTGGTGAAAGAGATATCGCTTGCGCGCCCCCTGGCGACATGGGCATAAGCGTTAACCTAAGGCTTTGTGTTCACGCTTACGGTTGGGGAGGGGGGGGGCGGGTTGCGGAGAAGGGGCCTCGCGCTTGATCGGCTTTTCTTCCTCGACGACCAGTTCATCCTCATCGAGCGTGTGGCGACTCATACGCCGGACCAGCCCGGGCACGCCCAGGAATAACGCCGTCAGGGCGCCGCAGCAGAGAAGGAACCACCGTAGGCGAGAATCCTGGCCGGCGGGAAAGGGATCCATGAGGTCGTGCTTCTGGAGGACGCTCACCACGGCGAAGCAGCCGAGATAGCTGAACATCACGGCCGCCACGACAAGAGCCAGCGCGATGTTGCGGTTGTGCGGCTTGGGCTCGTAGCTCTGCCGGGCTTCCCAATTCTCTTCCATGTGAGCCAATATACCAGACTGATGCACTGGACAAAAGGAAACTCGCGACTGGGGCAGCAACCTCGGCGGACCGGCGGCCATTTGTGCCAACTCCAAGAGCGTCATGATGGAACGTAACTGTCCTCGATGCCATCGGTTCGGCGCTTATGCGCCAGATGGTCACCGGGCCAGGTCGCAAAGAATGTCGCAGCCTGCGATAAGTTTGGCATCCGTGGTGGCGTAGCTGATGCGGAAGTGCGTGTCGCGGTTGCTGAAGACGTTGCCGGGGATCATCAGCACGTTGCGCTCGATTGCCTTGGCGCAGAACTCGGTGGCGGTCATGCCCTTGGGGGCCTTGGGGAAGATGTAGAAGGCGCCCTGCGGCTTGACCACGTCGAAGGCGGTGCTGAGCTTGGAGTAGACCAGGTCACGCTTACGCTTATACGTGGCGGCAGCGTCGGCCATCGACACGTCGTGGGCCTTGAGCGCGGCGAATTGGAGAGGCGCCGGGGCGCAGACGAAGGTGTATTGCTGGAGCTTGACCATCTGCTGGATCAGTTCTGTGGGGCCGGCGGCGTAGCCGAGGCGCCAGCCGGTCATGGCGTGGCTCTTGGAATAGCCGCGGAGGACGATGGTGCGGTCGTAGAGTTTTGCCGGGCTCTCGGCGGCGCCGTCATACATGAACGGCTCGTAGATCTCATCCGAGAGGATGATCAGGTCGTGCTTCTTAGCCAGTGCGACGGCGGCTTCGACTTCCTCGTTGCTCATGACGGCGCCGCTGGGATTGCAGGGCGAGTTGAGCATGAGGACTTTGGTTCGCGGGGTGATGGCTTTCTCGACCCGGTCGGCGTGGAAGCGGAAATCGGGGTAGCTGTCGACGGCGGTGAGCTTGCCGCCGGCCATGGTCAGCAGGTGCTTGTACATGACGAAGTAGGGGTCGAGGCAGACGCCTTCGTCGCCGGGGTTGATCAGGGCGAGGATGGCCAGGAGCAGTCCGCCGGAGACGCCGCTGGTGATGTAGACGTCGCCGCAATCGCGGCCAAGTTCGGCCGAGAGGTCTTTGTGGATGCGGTCGCGGAGGGGAGCGATACCTTGGGTCTGGGTATAGCGGTTGTTGCCGGCGCTAATGGCTTCGATGGCGGCGGCTTTGCAGGTCTCGGGGACGTCGAAGTCGGGCTGGCCGATGGAGAAGTTGATGGGGTCCTTGAGCTTGGCGGCGAGGTCAAAGACCTTGCGGATGCCGGAGGCGTCGACGTTGTGGGCACGGTCGGAGACGAAGTCGTTAATGCAGCGCATGGCGAAGACTCCTCATGTCAGGCGGCCGCCTGAGCGACCGGCGGCCGGGATAGTCCGGCTCACTCGTGCACGGCTGGGGCAAAAAGCATGGCACGGAGCCGCGAGGGCTTGCCATCGCGGCTCCGTGCCAGTTGGTTTCCCATGTAAGGAAGCGGGCTTACTTCTTCTTGGCGGCCGGAGCCTTGGCGGCAGCAGCCGGAGCAGCGCCCTTGGCGCCAGCAGCGGGAGCGGCACCCTTGGCACCCGCGGCGCCCTTGGCGCCAGCGGCCGGGGCAGCAGCGCCAGCGGCGGGAGCGGCTCCGGGGACTGCGGCGACTTCTTCCTTGACGGTCTTGACGATGATGGCCTTGCGGTGGCCGACCTTGGGGAGGTTGTAGACGCTCTTGCCCTCATCCCACTTCTCGTCTTCTTGGAGTTTATCGAGACGTTCAGCGCGGTTGAGCACATTGCGGTGTCGTCCGAGCGTATTGCCACTTCGAAGGCTGCGATCCAGGGACATAATTACCTCTTGTTCGATCTCAAATTCCACGCGCAGGGTCCTCGTCAGACCCGTGACGCGGGCGGAGCATCTTACAAGGGAGGCCAACTGAGGGCAATAGGGTGCAAGGGGTCTGCGATCCCTGATTGCGGAATCGCGGAGTCCGATGTTGGCGTATGCCGCTAACGACGAACTCGCCGATGCGCGGTGAGCGCTATGCAAATCGCGCCACGAACTCGGCAAATCCTTTCACCTGCGATTCCAGTCGCTCCACGATGGCCGGGTCGTTCAGTTGGCCGGCGGCGTCGAGTTTCGAGTTGATCTGAGGGATGAATACCCGCACCGGGTAGATCATCGCGTTGCGGTAGCCGAAGATCGCCTGGAGCTGCTCGACCGGGCGCAGGGCGCCCCACAGGCCGGCCGCCTCGCCGACGAAGGTCACAGGTTTGGCTTCAAAACTCTCGGGGAACTTCAGCATGTCGATGAAGTATTTCAGCACGCCCGGGAGCGAGCCGTTGTACTCGGGGCTGATCACGTGCAGGCCGGCCGACTGGACGATGCGGTCCTGCGTGGCCTGCCAGGATGCGGGCTTGGTGGCGTAGCAGGTCGAGGAGAACAGTTCCGGCGGCATCTGGGCGAGGCTATAAAGCTCGGCCGGGATTCCTAGTTTGTGGTAGATCGATTCCACGATGGTGGCGATCTTCAGGGAGTTGGCGCCGGGACGGTTGGTTCCCGAGATGATGAGGATCGGACCTTTGCTCATGAATGGTTCCTTTTAAAGCGTACTGTGCAATTGTTGGCGCGGCTGGCCGGAAAGTCACTTCAGGTCATCGGCCAGTTGGGTCAGGGCGATGCGGCGAGGTGGCGCGGCGTCGTGCCCGGGTTCGTACTCGGTGTTGATCCATGCCAGTTCAGCGTTCACGGCGTCCAGGTCCAGCGTGTTGTCCGCTCCAAACTGATATTCGTCCAGGTCGAGGCTCGCGAAATTCAGGGGGCAAAAGGAGACGCTGATCTCGGGCTCGGCCAGATCGCTGTTGGTGAAAGCGATGGGCAGTCCGTGGGTGCGGCAGATGATGGGACGATGCTGGTAGATCTGGCAGAGGTTGTCCTTGAGAAAAGCGCAAGAGGCGCTGGGATCCAATTGAGGGGGTTTGGCGCCGGCGGCTTGAATATCCTCGAGGATGGCCGCGTATTCGACGGGAAAGACGGTGAGGTTGACGCAGCAACCGGCGCAGCCAGGCCGGCAGACCAGCCGGGCGCGATGCAAATGCGCGAGGTCGTCAGCTATGCGGTCGACGCGGGTACGCAGGTCACGATAGCCGTCGGTCGAGGTCATGTCGGCATCTTACCGCAGAAGGCTGAATGCTGAATGCTGAATGCTAAATGCTGAATGCTGAATGCTGAATGCTGAAAGGGAAGAGGGGGCCGCCGGGTGGCAAAGCGCACGTAACAGGCGGGGTTATTCACTTTTCAGAGCAGCCGGACAGGCCTAAAACATGGCCGAAAGCTGCCAGCGCGCGGAGGTACAGGCTTCAGGAGTAGTATACGCTTGAGTGTGGTGGTTGTTCAAGTATAAGTTTGGATTTTAGAGGGGTAGATAGTCCTCACCCCAGGCCTCTGAGACGACTCCCTGACCCCGGAGCTCTGCCGCAGGGAGGGATGCGCGGTGCGAGGGGGCGGGACAGTGGTCGGGTAGCGCCGGAAAGCTAACTGGGCTCCGGTTAATCTCAGTATTATGCTTTGACCCTTTATCGTTCCTGCGTCTGGCCGAAGCTATCTGGCGCGGTCGGAATCGACAGTCGGCTTGGCGGTGTCGGGCCCGGGCTGGCCAGGTGCCTTGACCCGGGCGGCCTCGTGGTTCCCCTGCTTGATGGCGTCGTAGACTTCCCTGCGGTGAATGGTGACCTCCCTGGGCGCGTTGATCCCCAGCCGCACCCGGTCGGCCAGGATGTCCACCAAGCTGACTTCGATATCGCCGTTGATCACGATTATCTCACCGCGTTCAATGGACAGATCATGCATAAGGGTCTCCCGGGCGTCTGCCATCCTCACGAGTTTGGCAACCGTGTAGAACAGAGTATCCGCAGCGGGACGTGATGCCAAAGGCAGACCCGCGGAATGCTTGCACCATCCTCAGACTATCCGCAGGAAACCTGAGTCAAAGTTGGCCGAATCGTCGCTTGTCATGAAAAGCCATCGACCTCATGGCCGGTTCGCCCGGCGATGCCGTCAGCGAGTTGCTGTATCTGGTCGTCCTGCTCCTACTTCACGTCATGGTGCTCTGTGGGGCGTTCTGGTGGTATGAGCGACGATGGACCCGCGAGACCTCAGATAAACGGTCAAAGCAGGTTGAGTTAGCACTACAGCGCAACTTCATAGCGATGCGATGAAGTGGGGGGGGCGCCTCGGCCGCCCATTTCGTGCCCTTGCCGCGACACTCGGCGCTCCGATAACCCAGATGCACGCCACAGCGCTTCCTTGTTTCGCCGGCATCCTCAAGCGTGATCCGTCGGTAACCCAATGGGCGGCCGAGGCGGCCTGCCCCACTTTGAGGACGCGCAGTGGACTTGCGCTGTAGTGTTAATGGGGCTGGATTCCTGGGTTGTCCGGAAACATGGGCACGCCTGCAGATGTGCCGGGCGTGCCCGGCTTTCCGGGCAGATGAAAGTTTCGCGCCAGCGGGTGGTTGGCGCGAATACGGTGCTGAAAGAGGTGTCGCCCTTTCCGGGCTCATTCAGGGTGAATGGTTTTTACCCAGGGCTGCGCGAGTACGCTTACCCTGGGCTTAAGAATGCCGTCCCGTTGG
>JBBQTU010000020.1:0-29604 GCA_038213005.1 Tepidisphaerales bacterium
GCCGCCCGCGTGTGTTGCTCCTGTCTCGCTGCGCTCGACCGGAGCAACACACGCGGAAGAAAGAAGCACCATGGTCACGCGGGATTCTAATTGTCGCTGACGCCTAATTATAATTGTCGCTTGACAGACATTCTTCGCCGCGGCGAGAAGCCGCTCTCGCTCAGCATGGTCCTCGTCGCCGGCTATTGAGCAGGGAAGGGGCTGCTTCGCGCTTGTGGGAATGCTGTCAAAGCCGCCGCGTTGGGTAATGCGTCGGCTGACCTCGTGCAGGTATTGAAGATAGGATGTGATCGGAACGTCGCTCATGCTTGTCCGTCAAAACTTGACCGCCTCTTCCAACGAAGCCTTGAGTTCCAGGAGGGCGGATGACACGCCAGCAATTTCGCTGCGTAGTGCGACTGCCTGTTGCTGTACCCGCTGCTCCTGTTCTCGCAGCAGACGGCCGAAGTCCTTGGATGCGGAGTCCATTGCATTGCCCAGATGCGTTCCGGTAGCTTCTACGATTTCCAGATGGCGATTCGCGATCACAGTGCCATCGGTGGTCTGCTGTTCAACGGTCTTCTGGAAGCGTTCGATGATCTGGGTCAGGCGACTTATCGACAGGCCTCCGGTATCAGCAAGCTGCTGGGCTGCTCTGCCTGACACTTCCTGCATCTCTTGGATATGTTGGCGGATGGCGTCAGAGGCCTTCACGAAGATTTGGGCGTTCTCCCGTTGCACCGCCAGAAGTGCTGTCTCGATGACAGAGCTATTTCTTGTCTCGTGCTCGCTAAGTTGCTGGAGGTGCTCGGTGATCGTAGCCTGGAAGCGGTCGGTGGTTTGTGCAAGTTGGCGCAAAGCCGCTTCGTATCGGCTCTGCATCTGATGATTGGCATCCTGGAGGACGCGGTCCAGTTCCCCGACAGTACGTTTCAATGCGTCGGATGCATTGGTCGCTGCATCCGCATTCGTTCGTGCAACAGACTCCATCGCCGTCTTGAGTTCCTCAATTGTGCTGACGCTTTGTGCAAGTCGCCGCAGGAGACGTAAGCCGATCAGTGCGCAAACCACAAGAAGCATGAGCAGAACGACCGCGCCTCCCAGGGCCGAGACGATGAATGTTTCCATAATGTGTTCCCTTTGCCGCACACAACAATACCCGTAACGCGACTGGCCACAAAGCCTCACATTGATAGCAATGCCTGGAACGTTGCGCCAAACGCATCGCCAACCATGATGTTCTGCGGTTTGATATCGCGGTGAACGATAGGAGGGTCGGACAGATGGGCGACGGCAATACCGCTGCAGACCTGCCGCATGATATCCACGGCCTGATCGACGGGCATGAATGTGGAGCCAAACGACCGCCAGAAGTGATCGAGCGTGCCGCCGGCCACATATTCCATGGTGTAGAAAGCAAATTGGTGCTGGTCGTGTGAGAAGATGTCGGCGTTAAAGACTCGGATGATGTTGGGGTGGCCAATCTTGGAGAGCAGCAGGGCCTCGCCGAGCATCCGGTCCAGATCGGCGTGAGTGGTGCCGGGGGTCTTGAGAACCTTCATTGCCTGACGGCCGAGGAAGCGGTGCTGAATGCGATAGACCTCGGCGAACGCGCCTTGGCCGAGGAAGCGTTCCACGGTGTAGGTATCGCGCACAATCTGTCCTGCTGAGAGGATCGGCACCCAAGGCTCCTTCTGACTTGCCTGATAATTGCGAGTGTAAGGGGTTGTGGCCGAGGATGCCAGAGGAAAGGCACGGGGACTCGGGATAGCGAAGCGTCGGCCGGACGACTGCGCAGGGTATCGCAGCGGCGAGTTGGGTAGCCAGTCTTATGGCGGCATCGATGGCGTGGCCGCGAGAGCCACAGAAAAGGCGTCGCGGCTTGTTTGGGTCGCGATGCCTTAGCGGAGGAGGCGTGTGCCGGATTGATCAGTAGATGAAAGTCAGGCGGATGTCGCTCGTTTGGGTTTGCCTGTTTCGGCTGCATCTGGCGGGGAATCTGCTGGCAGCGAAATGGGCGGCCGGGGCGGCCTGCCCCACTGTCATTCGCCCATAGAAGGCGGGCCGGCCGATTCCACGTCACCGGCGTCTTCGGCACCTTCAAAATCCATAAGGAAATGGATTCGCTGCATGGCCTCGTCGCCCACTCTCTTGCGCATGACTTGCTTGGCCTTGCGCATGCTGATCCGGCGGGAGACGTGGGTGACGACGATGTGCTTGTTTTTCAGGTGCGGCAGGGCCTGGACGAACTGGTCGATGTGCAGGTGCTTGCCGGCCTTGGCCCGAGTGTCGTGCTCGGAATCGAAGAACGTACACTCCGTGATCAGCACCTCGGCGTTGACCACGTCCGGATGCTCAAACACAGGCCCCAGGGTCGTGTCGCCCAGATAGGTCACCAGCGGCACTTCCAGGCGGTACTGAATCTCCACGCCTTCGCGGCGCATGGTCGCCAGTTCCTGCGCGCTGCGGCCGAAAAACTCGGGCTTGAGTTTTTCGCGAATGCTGATCAGCGAATACCCCAGGCTTGGCCCGCCGTGATGCGTGCCCAGGCAGCGGATGCCGAAATCCTTGCGGACTTCATACAGTTGACCCGGAGTTACGCCGATGATCTGGTAGGGGGTTCCCTGGCGTTCCACATCCCGCCAGCAGCGGAGCATGGCGTCGAGGCTGCGTTCGATCTCGCGGGGCACGATGATCGTTCCGGCCTTCATCCCCTGGAATGCCCGCTGCGAGAGGTAGTAGGCAATCCCGGCGATGTGGTCCATGTGTCCATGGCTGATGCACACGATATCGCTGGTGAGCGCGAAGTAGGGGCAGCGTCCGATGTCGAAGCACACATTCAGTTCCGGCATCTGGACGACGCTCTCCTCGCCGGCGACGCTGTAGCCGATAAGGTGCAGCGCGCCGAAGCGGAGCTTGGCGTAGCGCTGAGCAAGAAAGGATTTATCGATCGTGTCCAAACGCTAGTCCTCGTCCTGGAACGGACGGCGGAAATGCACGCTGGGGTGGATACCGCGCTTGGTCTCGCTGATGAAGTGCAGCATTTCTTTCACTTCCGGCGTTTGCCGGACCGTGGCCCTGATCGCCGCCAGGGCATCGACCATGTTCCGATGGTGATGCAGACAATAGAAGGCAGCGCGGATTTCGTGGATCGCGTCCTGGCTCAAGCCGGCGCGGCGACACCCGATGGCGTTGTAGGCTTTCATGCCGCCGTAGCGCGCGGCCGCAAATGGCGGCACATCGCGACTGATCGACTCGTTGCCGGCGAGGATGACCAGGCGTCCCACGCGGCAGAACTGGTGGATCTTCGTTCCCCCGCCGATGAAGACATGCTCGGCGATGACGCAGTGGCCGGCCAGCATCGCGCCGCCGGAGAGAATCACGTCATTGGCAACCTGGCAGTCGTGCCCGACATGCGTCGCTCCCATGAGATAGCAGCGGTCGCCGATGCGTGTGGCATCATTCGGGCCGCTCAGGAAGGCCCGATGCACGACACCCGTCTCGCGGATCGTCACTTCGTCGCCGATGATCAGTCGCGTGGGCTGGCCGTTGTATCGCAGGTGCTGCGGGGGCAGTCCGACAAAGGCCATCGGGCCAATCTTGCAGCCTCGGCCGATGGTCGTGTCGCCCTCGATGTTGGACTGCTCATGGATGACCGTTCCCGGTCCGACCTTGATGCAGCCCTTGAGGATGGAAAAGGCACCGACCTCGACGTCGTCTGCAAGTTCCACTTGCGGACCGACGATGGCGGTGGGGTGTATTCTCGGCATACGCAACCTGATAGCGGTTTTGCCCCGGGACGCAGCGATCCAACGCCGCCCTCTGGAAGTCCGAAGCGGAGCGGATTGTACAGATTGTGAAAAAGCGTTCAAATGCCGCGCCGCGATGCGTATATATTCTAAGGAGACCAATGACGGATCAGACGATGCTTCAACCACTGAATCGAACCCTGGCAGCGGTGCTGATTATCGACATGCAGCAGAAACTTGTGCCGACCGTACAGGACTCCGAGGCCCGTGTTGCCGCGGTATTGCGTCTCTTGCAGGCGGCGGCCGTATTGCAGATGCCGGTCCTGGCGGCCGAGCAATATCCTGCCGGGCTGGGTCATACCGATCCGCGGGTGGCGGCACTACTGAATCCCAGCCGCACTTTTGAGAAAAAGCGGTTCAGCGCCTGTCTCCCGCCGATCGTCCGGGAACTGGATCACCTGGCGCGGGATCAGGTCATCGTGGCCGGGCTCGAGACGCACGTCTGTGTGCAACTCACCGTGCTGGATCTGCTGCGCGAAGGCAAACAGGTGTGGGTTTGCGCCGATGCGGTCAGCAGCCGCCGGACGATCGATTATGACATCGCTCTGTCGCGGATGAGCCAGGCCGGTGCCGTCGTCACCACCACTGAAAGTGTGATCTTTGAGCTGCTCGGCGAGGCCGGCAGCGACGAGTTCAAGAGCATCCTCAAGATCGTGAAGTAGCCGGATTGGCTACGCATGGATGGGGCAAAGCGTTGCCGGGGTTCGATACAGTGGAGCACATGAACATGCCTCAATCTGACCCTCTGGCGAATGCCCGCCCTCAACGCCGCACCCTCCCCAAGAAATGGCATTCGGATCCGATTCCGTTTCAATTTACTTGAGCGATATTAACGGCACGTTGCGAAAGTAATAGCTTGTACCGCATGAGTCGCAGGGCGCGCAAAGCGCCTGGCGGACTGATTTGCCACGTCCTCAACCGTGGCGTAGGGCGGCAGACCTTGTTTCACAAGGATGAGGACTATGCCGCGTGCGGCCTGACATTCAGCCAGCTTCCCAAGCGACGGGATCTTGACCGCTATTTCCGGGTGAGCCCCGTCACGTTGCAGAAGGCACTAAACGGCCTGATCAGCGATGGTTGCCGACGTACAGGCCCACCGGATGGCGGGGCTGATTTTCGCGTCACCACCGTTCAATTTTGTCGGCACACCACTGCTGGATGAGCCAGGGATGGCGCGAGTGTGCGGTTCTCCGTTCGCGGATATTCCGTCGGTTTGCCTGGACAGCATTTCGATAATGAATAAATCTTTGGGATACCTCGCCTCTCGCGGACGCCGACGAATTACCATTGTGTCCGGGCACGTGGGGATACATGCAACGGCGGGGCGAGACTCCGCCGGCGGTGACTGAGGTGGCGGCTGTGACCGACGATGAAGTGGTTTGAATATGTGATCTGCTGCCCGTGTGGGTTGGCAGTGGCGGGTAATGGTTTCTGCGTCGTCGTAAGTGCGTGTGAATAACTTGAGGTCCGGACAGACCAGCCATCGTGATCGAGACGGATGTCTGCCTTGGTTGACGGGCATCCGCACTGGGATTTTGAGCGGCCAATGGCGGAGGAGTTAGTGATGTCGTCTCGCAAAGCGTTTACTCTCGTGGAACTGCTGGTCGTTATCGGCATCATTGCCCTACTCATTTCCATCCTCCTTCCGGCACTGAGTAAGGCGCGAAGCCGCTGTTAAGGTTCAGTGCGCGAGCAATATGCGGCAGATCGTGACGGGCCTGCATCAGTACGCCTTGGACTACCGCGGATGGTTTCCGTTGTATGGATTTATGGGCGTTTCTCAGGCCGCCGAAGGCTCTGGAGGGACTTACTGGACTAAACCCGACGGGAGCGACCCCTCTCCCGACGGTGTGGGATATCTGACAGCACGTGAAAAGAAATATATAACGGATTGGCGCGTGTTCTGGTGTCCCAAGACCTGGCCGACGATGGATGAGTCATATCTAGCAGACTGGTGGGAAAAGAGAAACAACAATGGTGGAGGGCTCTCCGGATACCAGTTCTTTAATGGCAACGGTCCGTTTATTTCAGGGTACAACAAGGAGTGGTTCGCAGGTAAGGCCACGTCTCGGGCTAATACGGTCGTTTGTGCCGATCGCGCGGAGATCCGTAATTCGATATGGATGATCGGCCAATCTGATCCCTATGGACGGCCGCTTGTGGCCCATCCCAGCGGGGCAAACATCGCCTTCGCCGACGTGCACGTCGCGTTTTATAATTTTCCCGGCAAACAGGGGCGGGGCAGTTTCAGGTTCGCCTACATTGGCGGTAACGACACCGTCTGCGGGCATGAGTAGTGCTACGGCGACGGATGTGAGGAAACGAAACGAGTTGTGCGGTTCAGGATCATGAAGAGCCAGCTTTTTAATGCGGATCCGTCTAACGGCGGATCCGCAGCTTTTTTGGGCTAGATATGAAGACGGGTGTGGCGGTTTACTGATCGCGCAGCTTAGCTGGCCTGCGTGTGCGAGGCGCGATTCGCGTGCGAGTAAGATGGGCGGCCGAGGGCGGCCGGCCCCACTTTTCGGCGGCTTGACAGCACGAGATGTGTGGCCGGGGGCGCATCCGGTATTCAGTGGCAGGCAGCGGCCAGCGTCTGCTGGGGCACGGGCATCAGGCCAGGAAACAGTACAGGGTCAAAGCATAATACCCTGGCATTTGGCTTTTGCGGCAACATGCCATTGGCTGCCGCTGATTAAGCACGGCGTGGAACAGTTCTTTTCGCGCTGAGCCCAGGAGCGGGTGAGGACCATTTCGCCGATGCCGACGGCGATGGCGGCTAAGAGTTAGAACCAGGACGGAGTTGGAACCAGGGCGCAGTTAGTTTTCCGGCGCTGCCCGATCCTTTGTCGCGCCTCCTTCGCACAGTGCATCTTCCCAGCGGCAGAGTTCACGGGTAAGGGAATCGCCTCAGAGTGCCTTGGGTGAGGGATCGCCTCACCTTGTAAAATGCTAAAATCGACTTGAACAACCACTAGACTCAAGCGTATAATGTTCTGATGCCTCTAGCCATGCTGGATGTCGGTGTTCGCGTTGGTTGTAGGCTCGTCTCGGTGCTCTTTGACAAGTGCATAACCACATCTGTCCGGTCCGATTTGTCTTCCGATTTCATACCTAACCGATAGGATTCGATGCCCTCGTTCCAGTTTCGGGCCTCGGACTTCCAACTTCGACCTTTCTCCGTTTTCCTCGTTGTTTCGGATGTCGAACTTCGGATTTCGAGTTTCCGCCTTCAGGCGGTGAAACTTGAGCGTCTTACCCCTTCAATCGTGCGCAACTCCTTATTCTAAAAGGCCCCGCGCTACCCCCGCCCCCGCCTCGCTGAAACCTGCGCGTCTGGAGGCACCGACTGCCGCAGACGGCATACCCTCCCGCCACCGCTCCGACCAGAGCTTCTCGACCTGCGCCACGGGGAGGATATCCTCCTGCCCATGGCCCCAGCGATTCTCGACGTCCTTGAGCGTGATGTGCGTCGGCCTTTTCGCGGTGACCGTTAGGGTTCCTTCCCGCACCTTGGCTTGCCAGCCGAAGGCAACTTCTCTGAGAACAGGCTCCCCGAGGGCTACGGCATCCGCGGCGATGCCCTGTGGTTGAAATGAAGCGCGACTGCCTTTCGCGTTTGCCGTGCCTCTGCCGTTGCATCGCTGGGCGTTCCGGGCATACTGAAATGTATGAGGCGAGCGTCGAACCCGGCCGAAGATGTACCCCAGCTTTCGCAGGTGGACCTGAACCAGTATCACCCGCAGGCCCTTGCCGGGCTGCTGCGCCCGCTGAAAGTCCACTACTTCGGCATCCTGCGAAGCACCAACAGTCACGCCATGCGCATGCGTCGCGAGGGCCGCTTGTTTGCCCCGGCTCTTGTGGTAACCAGTCAGCAGACGGCCGGTCGCGGGCGCAGCGGCAAGGCATGGTGGGCACGCCGCGGAAGCATGACCGCCACGTGGGTGCTGCCGGTCGAGGAAGATTACGCGCCTCACCAGTTGCCGCTGATCGTTGGGCTGGCGGTCAGAGCGGCGTGCGCTGAAATGTCCGGCCGGGATGACCTTCAGCTCAAGTGGCCCAATGACGTGGTTTGCCAGGGTATGAAGCTCGCCGGGATCCTCTGCGAGCGCGGCGATGGCGTCGACCTGGTAGGCATCGGGCTGAATTTGAACCTGGCCGATCAGTCCATCCCGAGGCCCCTGCGGGGCAAGGTCGTGTCGTTATCTCAGCTCACCGGGCGGCAGCTCGACATTAACGTGGCGGTGGCGACGATCACAGCGCATCTCAAGCGGGTGCTCCTGGGCCGAACGAGTCATCCGTTTGCAGCGTTCCTCGAGGAGTATCGCAAGTGCGATGCCCTGAGGGGACAGCAGATTTGCGTGAGCACCGAGGGCAAGCCGGGAGAAGTTCGCGGCCACTGCGAGGGCATCGACCGCCAGGGCGAACTGCTGGTGCGCGACGCCGGTGGCTTGCAGCGCCTGATGTCCGGCAGCGTCACAATTTGCTGAGGCATCGCGGCGCCTCAAGCAGGACCTGCCGCAGAAAGTTGCCGACTTCGGCTTCGTACACTTCCGGGCTGACTTCCAGACCCAGGACATGTGCGGCATCCGGAATGACGATGGCGCGACTGCGATTGCCGACGGTCGGGTTGCTGGCGAGTTGTCGTCGCAATTCGGCGGCGTCTTCGGGGGAGATCACCTTGTCCTCCGATGGCTGGATCAGCAGTAGCGGCACCCGCAGTTTCTGCACAAGGCGCAGCGGGCTGACTTCGCTGATCCGAGCCCCGGTGAGTCGCTGGGCGACCCACGCAGCCGGACGCTGGACGAACCAGCCGGGGAAGCCAAAGAGACGGGCGTGGAGCATGCCGGCGGTGGTGTAGTCGCCAAAAGGCGAGTCGGCGATCACGCCGGCCAGGTCGTCGCGCATGGCACCGACCGCGATGGCAGTCACTCCGCCCATGCTGATCCCCAGGATGGCGACCTGCTGGGCCTCCCCAGGGCGCTGCACCCGCAACTGGTCGATCACCTGCGACAGGTCCTGCCGTTCGAAATAGCCGGCCGTGCAGTGGACGCCGGCGCTCCGGCCGTGGGCTCGCTGGTCGAGCATCAGGACATTCACTTCCAGCTCGTGCAGCATCGGCAGCCACGCCAGGGCGCCAGCCCGTGCGTCGGCGTAGCCGTGCAGGAGAATGACGCATCGACCACGGGCGCCGGGGTGGGGAATCCACCACGCATGCAGGATCATTTTGCCTCGGCCGCCGGCATCGGCGACTGCAAACACATCCGTCTCGTATGGCAGCGACAGATCGGCTGGGCTGAGCCGGCCCAGCACGGCCAGCGCCTTGCCATCGGTCATACGCGGCGGGCGAAGCCTGGCGCTAGCCATGAGCACGACCGCCGTTGCCCAGAGCACAAGAGCCCCCAGGAGCATCATCGCCAGGAACCCAGAGATCGGACACAGGAAGAGGCCGAGGATCATTTCGCTCCCGCGCGCACGGCAGTGGGGCGGTCGAGCTTGGCTTTGAGGAACTCTCCCGTGTGGCTGCCGGGCGTGTCGGCGACCTGCTCAGGCGTGCCCTGCGCGACGATCGTGCCGCCGTGGTCGCCGCCATCGGGACCCATGTCGATGATCCAGTCCGCACACTTGATGACGTCCAGGTTGTGCTCGATCACCAGCACCGTGTTGCCGACGTCGGCCAGCCGATCCAGGACGTTCAGCAGATTCTGGATGTCAGCAAAGTGCAGCCCGGTTGTCGGCTCATCCAGCATGTAAAGAGTGTGGCCGGTGGCGGTCTTGCCCAGTTCTGTCGCAAGCTTCACGCGCTGGGCCTCGCCGCCGGAGAGTTGCGTGCTCGGCTGACCGAGCGCGATGTACCCAAGGCCCACTTCGTTGACCGCCTTGAGCAGTTGGTGGACGCGCGGGAAGTTCTCAAAGAACTCCAGGGCTTCCTCAACGGTCATGTTCAGAACATCCGCGATGCTCTTGCCGCGGTAATGGATCTCGAGCGTTTCGGCGTTGTAACGCGAGCCGTGGCAGACTTCGCAACTCACGTAAACATCGGGCAGGAAGTGCATCTCGATGCACTTGGTGCCCTGGCCCTGGCACGCTTCGCAGCGGCCGCCCTTGACGTTGAAGCTGAATCGGCCCGCCTGGTAGCCGCGGATCTTGGCTTCCCGCGTCTTGGCAAAAACCTGGCGGATGTCGTCAAAGACCCCCGTGTAGGTGGCGGGATTGGATCGTGGCGTGCGGCCAATGGGCGACTGGTCGATCTCGATCACCTTGTCGATCTTCGCAACTCCGCTGAGCTTGTCGAACGCCCCGGCGCGGACCTTGGAACTGTAAAGCTTCCGTTTCAGCGCCGGCAGGAGCGTCTGATTGATCAGTGTGCTCTTGCCCGAGCCGCTGACTCCCGTGATGCACACCAGCCCGCCCAGGGGAAGTCGGACATCGACATTCTTGAGGTTGTTCTCACGGCACCCCTTCAGTTCAAGGGCGCTCTTGTCTGGATCGACCGGCCGGCGCTGCGCCGGCACCGGGATGCATAGCTCGCCGGTGAGGTATTTTACCGTGATGCTGTCCCGATTGCTCAGCACGGCCGGCACATCGCCCTGGCAGACCAGATAGCCGCCGTGCTTGCCCGCGCCGGGGCCGACGTCGATCATGTGGTCGGCGTTGCGGATGCAATCCTCATCGTGCTCGACCATCAGCACCGTGTTGCCGATGTCGCGAAGCCGCTTGAGCGTGTGGATCAGGCGGTTGTTGTCGCGCTGGTGCAGCCCGATGGTGGGCTCGTCCAGCACATAGCAAACCCCCACCAGGCCTGACCCAACCTGCGTGGCCAGGCGAATTCGCTGGGCCTCGCCGCCGGAAAGCGTGGAGGTTTTGCGGTCCAGAGTCAGGTACCCCAGCCCCACATCCAGCATGAACTGCAACCGCGACAACACCTCGCGGGCAACGGGTGCCGCGATCAGGGTCTTCTCCTCATCCAGGTGAAGCGTGCGGAAAAACTCACTGGCCTGCTCGACACTGAGGCGCGTGACTTCGTAAATATTCAGCCCGTCCTGCGATGGCTTCCCGTCGTCGCGCAGTTTACCCGCCGCGGCGGGTCGCTTGGCCGCTCCGTCGCTTGCGTTTGCCAACCCATGCAGCCGCACCGCCAGCGACTCTTTCTTCAGGCGCGTTCCCTTGCAGGTCTCGCAGGGCTGTTCGGACATGTAGTCGTGCAACCGGGCCTGCACCCAGTTGCTCTCGGTGTTCTCAAACCGCCGCATGAGGTTGGGAATGACGCCCTCGAACGAGGTTCCAGTCCCGGCATCACCTTTGAGTTCGGTGCCATGCAGGAGAATGTCGCGGACCTTCTTCGGGATATCCTTGAACGGGCCGCTGTAGTTAATGCCGAAGTCGCGGCAGAACTGGCGGAGAGCGCGCGAATAGAAGATGTTCATCCGCTTGCCATTCTTACGCCATGCCTCGATCGCGCCGTTCTCCAGCGACAGGGCTTCGTCGGCGACGATCAGGTCGGGATCAAACTCGAACGTCGTCCCCAGCCCGTGGCACGATGGGCAGGCACCGTGCGGTGAGTTGAAGCTGAAGATTCGCGGCTCCATCTCCGACAGCGACGCGTGCGGGTGTTCTGGGCAGGCAAACTTCTCGCTGAAAAGCTGATCCTTCCACGAGCCGTCCGCCGCCTGGACCGACGCGATCACCAACCCCTGCGACAGCTTGCAGGCGACCTCGACCGAGTCGGCCAGGCGCGACCGGATCTCGGGCTTCAGGACGATCCGGTCGACGATGGCCTCGATGTTGTGGGCGAACGTCTTTTTCAGTTCCGGGGGCTTGGTCCCGGCCCCCAGTTCGACGATCGTGCCATCGACCCTGGCGCGGACAAGTCCCTGCTTGTTCAGGGCGGTGAAGATGTCCTTGTGCTCGCCCTTTTGGCCGCGAATCAGCGGGGCCATGATCATGACCTTCGACCCGGCCGGGTTGGCGCTCACGGCGTCGACGATCTGCGAAGGGCTCTGGCTGGAGATCACCCGTCCGCATTCCCAGCAGTGGGGCGTACCGGCTCGGGCGAAGAGCACGCGCAGGTAGTCGTAGATCTCGGTCGTGGTGGCGACCGTCGATCGGGGGTTGCTGCTGGCGGAGCGCTGCTCGATGGCGATGGTGGGAGGCAGCCCGGAAATCTCGTCTACGTCCGGCTTCTGTAGCTGCTCGAGGAACTGCCGGGCATAGGCCGAGAGCGACTCCACGTATTTCCGCTGCCCCTCGGCGTAAACGGTATCGAACGCGAGCGTGGACTTGCCGCTGCCGGACAGTCCGGTGACGACAACCAGTCGGTCGCGCGGAATGTCCACGTTGAGGTTCTTGAGGTTGTGTTCCTTGGCGCCGCGGATGGAAATGCAGTGATTGCTCATAACTGACGGCCCAAACTGGCAAACTGATCGACCGGGTGATTCTATACGGTCGCGGCGTTCCCGCCCACCGGGAGGACGCTCGCCTGGAAGGGTGCTCGCCGTGCCGCCCCGGCTGGGACCGTTGAGAAATCCGATCGGAATTATACGGGCACGAGTTCGGAGGGCGCGCGGGGCGGCTCCTATCATGGATCGGAACAGGTGAGGACCGAGGGGGGCTCTATGCCCCGCGCCGGGGCCGATGCTGGACAATACCCTCTCAGAGCAGGAGCGCTTCATGCGATGTGCCGTCGAATCCACTGGATCATCGAGTACCCTCCCAACGCGCGCAGGCCTGAGCATTAGCGCTGCTGATGCGACCGATGGGCACGATGTGCAGACGACGTTTGCCGGGCGGGCAGTGCGGGCCGCAGGGAAGATAATTTTTTGGGGCAGAATGCCATTTGAGACCGATGACCTCAGCCGCAACAACTTCATCTTCGGCATCCTGGCAATGGGCGAGGGCTGGCACAACAACCACCACGCCTTCCCGACTTCGGCCCGCCACGGCCTGCGCTGGTGGCAGGTGAACGGGAGCTACCTGGTCATCCGCCTGCTCAAGGCAACCCACCTCGCATGGAACATCCGAGTACCCGACGACTCGGCCATCACCAGCAAGCAAACGCATCATCAACTGGCCGCTGAGGCGTAGCCACACGAGGCCGCGACACGGCGAAGCGGATAGGACAGGCGCGCGGTCTACGCGGTCCGCGCATCGCGTGAGAGCCGCCCCACGCTCGCCTACGCCGCCGCTGTTTCGGCGATTCGGCCCTGGTTGTCCACCTGGTCGAACTTCACGGCTACGCGCTTGCTGACGCCCTGTTCCTGCATCGTTACGCCGTAGAGCTGGTCGGCGACCTGCATCGTGCGCTTGGAGTGCGTGATGATGATGAACTGGCTCTGCTCCAGGAATTCCTGGACGATCATGTTGAACCGCTGGTTGTTGGCCTCGTCCAGAGCGGCGTCCACTTCGTCCAGGATGCAGAACGGGCTGGGCTTACTCTTGAAGATGCTCATTAAGAGCGCCACGCATGTCATGGTCTTCTCGCCGCCAGAGAGCTGGCTGATCGAGCAGGGCTGCTTGCCCGGCGGCTTGGCGATGATCTCGATGCCGGCGTCCAGGGCGTCGATCTTCTTGATCGTCGCAGGGATCTGCTGGCCATCGGGTCCGATCTGCCCGGCCGGCTGTTCCAGTTCCGTCTCCAGATAGATGTCGGCCTTGCCGCCGCCGAACAGCTTGCGGAACATCCCCTGGAAGTGCTCGCGGACGGTGTTGAACGTCTGCTCAAACCGCAGAACGCTCTCGACGTTGATCTGGTCGATCAACTCTTCGAGTTGCTTCTTGGACGTCGACAGGTCGGCCACCTGTGCGGCCAGGAATTCTTCCCGCTTCTGCAGTTCATCCTGTTCGCCGATGGCGTCGAGGTTGACGTTGCCCAGCCGCTGGATCTTGTCACGCAACTGCTTGATCTCGTCGGCCACCGCGGTCCAGTCCATCTCGGCCGGCTGATAGCCGCCCTCGGTGGCCGTGGCAACTTCCTCATACCGCGCCGGCAGGTCCAGTTGCAGTTCCTCCTGCGTGCGGGCGATCAGGGATTCCATGCGAACCTTCAGCTCGCCGAACTGTAGCTGCAACTCGTGCAGCATCTTCTCGATCTCGGCATGGGCGGCGCGAATCTTCTCAACATCCGCCGCCAGGATCTGGACCTGCTCGTGAGTCACCTTCACGCGCGCGGTGGCCTCTTCCAGCTCCGTCGCCAGCGACTCAACTCGGATGCCCAATTCGGCTTCGGCTTCCTGTGCCGCCGTCAGCTCGTCCTGTGCTTCGCCCTGGCGCTGGGCAGTCTGTGCCAGCGATCGCTCGACCCGTTCAAGCTGCTGCATGATCTCGGTCCGCGACGCCGACTGCCGCTGTACCTGCTGCTGGCTGGCGAGCTGCTTCTCCTGGATCTGGCCGATCGCCACGCGGGCCGCCGTGAGCTGCTCAGACAGCCGCTGCAAATCCTCCACCAGCACCTGCAACCGCTCGCTGCTCTGCTCCACCTGCTGCTGGTGCTCGGCCTGGGTGGCCTCCATCACCTTGGACTGCTCCGTGAGTGTCGCCTGCTCTGTCTCCAGCTTCCCGGCCTGCTGCTCAACGATCTCCATTTCGCGATCCAGCACCGGCTCTTCACGGCGCAGGGCGGTCTGGCGGTCGTTGATCTGAGTGATCTGGCTGGTGAGTTCCACGCGGGCGGTGTTGGACTGATAGATATCGTTGCGCAGCGTATTGGTCTGGGCTTCCAATTCCTTGGTCTGGGCATTGCCTTCGCTGATGCGCTGCTGGAGCTCTTCAATCGTCTGGTCGGCCTGCGCGATCTGCTGGCTCAGCGACTGCAGTTCCGATCGTCGCGACAGGATGCCCATCGCCGCCGTCATGCGCCCGGCGCGGAGTGTGCCGTCGGCCTCCAGCACCTCGCCCGCTTCGGTGACAAAACGGAATCCGCGGGTCCGACCGACCTGCTCCTGCAGTGCCCGCGCATCTTCCAGCGTCTGGACCAGGACGGTCTGTCCGAGCAGGTGCTGCGCAAGGGTCGAATGCTCCGGAGCATAGTTCACCACGTTGCACGCCAGCGTGGTCTTCTGCGGGTGCCGATCCCAGTCGTACCCCGTCTCGGTCGATGGCAAAGCGTCCAGGCAGATGATATTGACGCGACCTTCGAGCTTCTCCAACTCCTCGCGCCCAGCCGCCACCGCCGCGGACTCGCCGGCCACCAGCCACTGGTCGCGGGCGTCCAGGGCCGCTTCGATCATTTTCGCGTGCTCAACGTCCACTTCGATCATGTCGGCCACCAGGCCGGCGATGAACGCAAAACGCTGCTCCCGCTGCTTGAGAACTGTTTTGACGCCCTCGCTCACGCCCTCGCGACGGTTCTCCAGATCCTGCAGCACACGCTGGCGTGATTGCAGCCCCGAACGGCCTTCGCGGGCGTCGCCAAGCGACTCGGCGAGCTGCCCGATCTGCTGACCCAGCGTCTGCGTCTGGCTCCGCCTCGCTTCGAGCTGGGCCTGCTGCTCGGCCAGGGCCGCCAGCGTCTGATCGAGCTGCTGCTTGAGCGTCTCCCGTTTGGCTTCCAGTTCGGCGATTTCGCCGATGACCAGTTGCCGCCGCTCGGCGATCCGGGCCTGCTGAGAGCCAATGTTTCTATGTTCGATGTCGATGGCGCCCAGGCGATTGTTGACCGCCGCCAGCTTGCGCATCAGGTCGAGGATCGCCGCCTTGTGCTGTTCGATCTGGTGCGTCAGCTCGTTGAGCTGCTGCTGCCCTTCGCGAAATGAGTCTTGTGTCTGGCTGATCGCCCCAACCTGCTCGTTGAGCGACTGCGTGAGCTGGGCGAGCGCCTCGGTCTCACGCTCCAGGGACGCGGTCACTTCCGCGAGCTTTTCTGTCAGCGACAGCTTGTCCTGCTCCAGGCTTCCCATCTGCTCGGCCGTCTGCTCAAGCTGCTGACGCGCATATTCCTGCTTCTGCTTCGCGGCCTGCAATGATGCCCGCGTCTGCACCAGGGCATACTCAAGCTGCTGCCGCCGCTGCGAGATGACGTCCAAGTCCTGCCGGGCGTCGGCGAGTTCGCCCTGGCGTCGCGACAGATCTCCCGTCGCATCGTCCAGGCGAAACTGCGTCTCATCCTGCGACGCCTGCAACTGGGCGACCTGCTGCTTCTGCACGTGATATTCGCGCATGGCGAAGCTCAGCCGCAGTTCGCCCAGCCGCTGCGAGTGTTCCTGATACGTCCGGGCCCGCCCGGCCTGGATCTTCACGCTGCGCAGGCGCTTGGCGACTTCCTCCACAATGTCGTTCACGCGCAGCAGATTCTGATCGACCTTCTCCAGCCGACGCAGAGTCTCTTTCTTTCGGGCCTTGTACTTGGAGATGCCTGCAGCCTCTTCAAAAATCTGCCGGCGTTCCTGTGGATTGGACTGCAACAGCAGATCGACCTTGCCCTGTTCGATCACGCTGTAGGCGTCAACGCCCACGCCCGTGTCCATGAACAGTTCGCGGGTGTCGCGCAGCCGGGACGGCTGGTTGTTGACCTGGTATTCGCTGTTGCCGTCGCGGAAAAGCCGCCGCCCGACGGCGACTTCATCGGCGTCGATGTTCAGCGCGCGGGTGTCATCGGCGCGCTTGGGGTTGGTGAATACAAGAGTGACCTCCGCCATGCCGGCCGGCTTTCTCGCCCCCGAGCCGTTGAAGATCACGTCCATCATCGCCTCGCCGCGCAGGCTCTTGGCGGATTGTTCGCCCAGCACCCACTTGAACGCGTCCACGACGTTGCTCTTGCCGCAACCGTTGGGGCCGACAATCGCGGTAATGGGGGAGTCAAACACGAATTCCGTGCGATCGGCGAAGCTCTTGAATCCGTGGACAATCAGCTTTTTGAGTTTCATACTTCACGGTCCTGCGTGACCAGACGGAAGCCTATTCCTGTCATCGATACTTGTTCTACTGTGCTCGTGCACCTGACGCCGGCGCGGGCGGCACTGGCACCGCGGGCGCCGCCGGCTGCGTCGATGCTGAGTCGGGAATCTGCGCTGCTGCCCCCTCGGGCCCGTCAGACTTGCTGTCAGGGGTTTGCGGACGCGACAGGTCGGGGATCCGCGGCGCCGACAGCACGGTATCTTCAATGGCGGGGCTTTCCTGCATGCTGAACACAACCGGATCCATGCCGCCGTCGAGCGTTGTGGCGTGCAGCTTCGCCTCCTTGCTCAGTGCCTGGACCAGCGCCACCACTTCGGCATAGGAGAAGTCGAATCGCCTTTCACCCTCCGCGCCTTCGCCGCCGAGCCGGGCGATGATATTCGCCACTTCCGCACTGGATTTCTGGATTATTAAGGACTTACTCAACTCGCCGGCCGATGGATCGCCACGGAACATGATCGTGACCTGGTTGCCGGCCTGGTCGGCGGTGATGGTGAGCCGTGAGTCGATCGCCGAGAAAGTCAGCGGCGTGTCCACCGCCGAGCGAGTGCCGAATATCGCGATGCGCGGCAGCCCCTGGCTGGTCGCATAGATCATCGGCGGACCCGAGGACGGCACCAGGTCGAGCATGAACTTCTCGCGGATGACCTGCGTGAAGATCGACGCATCGCCCGCCTTGCACAGGGCAAGATAGGCCTCTTTACGCACCAGGTTATTGTCCGAGTTGACCAGTTTGCGAAGGTCGCTGCGCACTTCAGGAGTGCTCTGGATCGCCGACAGCGTCTGCACGGCGTTGATGCGGAACGGATGATCCTTCGTGTTGGCCATGTCGCGCAGTTTTCGCTCGGCCTCGCCTGTGTCATCCGGGACGAAGACCGCCGCGCGCGCTGCGGCAAAGACCACCTCATTCTTGTCCGAACTCATCAACCCGCGCATCGCTGGCAGACCGGCCGGCCCGATCCCCTCAAGGGCGTACGAGATGTTCTCCAGCGGGGCGTCGGGCTTCTGAGCCTCGGCCGCCAGTCGTTCGGCCGCGCGGGCAAGAAACCCTGGATCGCCGTTTAGGTACAGATGCTTCACCACGCCGATGAAGTGCTGCCAGTCGCCTTTGAACGCCTTGGGCATGTAAAGGTAGACGTGGCCTTCATCCTGCGCCGCAGCGACGATCCGGCCGGCCGAGATCCTGCTCGCTTTGTCGGCGAGCGTTTGATATCGCTCGTTGACTCGCCGCTCAAGGAGCCGTGAGGTGCTCATCTGCGGGTCCCGCACGCGCAGCACCAGCGGATTGTCGAAATCCACCATGCCGCCGCCCATGACGGTGGCAAACCGCAGGCTCTGCCGCGCCATCGCTTCGGTGGGATTCCGATTCACCGCATGCGCAGGGTTCACGAACAGCGGCCCCATCGCGCGGGCATAGGTGTTAACGGAGCCACGCTCGCTGCCGCCGGGCCGATTGGGGTCGGCACCCGTGATACGCAGCTCCGCCGTAAATAGCGTGCCGTGGGCCAGGCTCGTCGTATAGCTCTGCTCCAGCGCCGAAACCTGCACGTCGATCAGGTCGTCCTCTCTCGCCCCCGGCGGCACAAACCCGTCGACCCGAACCACCGCCGTCCGCTTGTCGCGCAAGACATCTTCCGGCGGCATGTTTTGCAGGTCGTGGAACATCATCCCGAACCCGTGCACCTGCAACTGCTTGATCATGTAGTCGCGGACGGTGGTCGGCAGATTCGCGTTGTCGCCCGTCCCACGCAACTGCACCACCAGCCCGTAACCCGAAACCAGGAACGGCAGGTCGTTCTCCACATTAGCGCGTTCCAGGATCGTGTCCTTGAACGCCTCAGGCACAACCCGCGGCCCGTACGATGGATACTTCGTCACAAGCACCGGCCGGGTCGTCGCTGCATCCTCGCCGCAGCCGGCCATGATGGTCAGTAAGAGCCCCAAAACAAGGCCGCGCCCGATGGTCTGAAGTTTTGCCATATTCAACCTCATTAGCTTTGCTGCGTCACTGTCGTTTCAATTCCCCGATGCCGCTGTTTTCCCGCCTGGGCTGTGGGTCCGCCCTCGCCCCGCACGCACAGCCTTGGCGGCCACGGTGGGCGACCGCTCCTTGATGCCCCTGCCCTTGCCGACCGGCGATGCCTTTGCTTCCTCGGTGAACAATTCTCCCTGGCCCGGCGTCTCATAGCGCCGCTGCTCCAGCAGCGTTCTGGCTTCGTGGATCAACTCCTCAAGCGTGGCAAACTGCCGATATACGCTGGCGAATCGAACATACGCCACTTTGTCCACCCGCCGCAGCCGCTCGATCACCGCTTCCCCAATCGCCGACGATGGCACCTCGCGGTCGTGCGTCCGGAACAACGCCTCTTCCACCTCGTCTACGATCCGCTGCAGTTCCGCCTGTGGAACCGGGCGCTTGAAGCATGCCCGCTCCAGCCCGCTGAGGATCTTCCCACGATCCCACGGCGTCCGCCGCCCGTCGCTTTTCACCACGATCAGCCGGGTCTGCTCTTCTATACGCTCATAGGTGGTGAAGCGTTTATCGCACTTCAGGCACTGTCGGCGTCGGCGCACGGCCCGCCCACCCTCGCACGTGCGCGAGTCGATGACCTTCAGGCTGTCTTTATCCGCATCGCAAAAAGGACAACGCATGTGGGCGATAGACTACCCGCCGGACAGGCTCTACGCAAAATATAGTGGATTTTGCGGACAGGGGGTACAGGCCGTAGCGTAAGGGTGCCCCGAGGCGGAAATAACCCACTCCAGCACGGCTGGCGGGGGCTCTGGCCCAACATTCAAGCGGCGCGAGGCTCCGATATTGGATCAGTCCGCCGGAATATTCCGAGCATTGTTAGTGCACGGGCAGTACCGCTGCGTGGCCAAATGCAGTAGGGTGATGTTCTCATGCCAAGCCGTCAAACAGAAAGCAGAGCGTGTCCGATGAAATACAGGGTCGGGCAACTCGTCATCAACAACAAGCTTGGCCTGGGCCGAGTGCTGCGCATCAGGGGTGACGACGTCACGGTTTTCTTCAAGGACCAGACGGACAACCCTCGCATCATCAACGTCGTGTTCATGCCGATGGCGATCTCCACGGAGCAGTCCGACCCTTCGCTTGACAGCCCGGAGATGCTGAAGAAGCAGAAAAAGACGCTACCCGGCAAGAAGCGGCCTGTAAGGCGCTAAGGACCGGCGCATCAATAACCGTCCGGTTCAAAAAGGCCAACCTCCTCCCAGCCTCCCCCAAGGGGGAGGAGTCAGAAAAGATGATCGCGCCATTCGTGCCAGTTATTGATGCGCCGATCCTAAGGCACCGCGACTCCCGCTTCTGTAAAGGTGTCCCAAGTATGACGCACTTGTGAGGGAGGCCAATGGAATTAGGGGTGGGCGCCAGGTTCCCCAAAAACGTAACGGAGAGGGGGAGATTCAATGAGCGCGTTCCTAGCCACTTCGCTTCCGTAGCCGAAGGCGGTATATGCAGGCGAACACAGGTTCTCAACTGGATTATTGGCCTTTCGACAGAGTCGACATCGCGCCTCGATCCGCCACAAAACCGCCACAAAGGCTTGCCCTCGTTTCGGTCGCGGAGTACCTCGCCAGGCATTAACAGCGAGCGATCCGCGTGGACAAGGTGGCCCGGCAGGTGGGGCTGCACCCCAACTACGCGAGACGGGTGTCCTTCAGGCGATAGCTCTCACCGTTGCTCTTGATGATGTGGCAGCGGTTGGTGAGCCGGTCCAGCGTCGCTCCGGTGAGCCGCTCGCTGCCCGACACCTCTATCCAGCGTTCAAACGGCAAGTTGTGTGGTGATAATCAGGCTGGTCAACTCGTAGGCTGTGCTTAGCACGTCGAACAGTAGCTCCGCATAGGCGGTAGGCTGGTCGATCAGGACGGTATACACCTCGGGGTTCACCCGTATCAGCCGATCCATGGCTCACGGCTCCCACCCACGCCTGAATCACCCTAACCTCTCTTCAATCCTATTTGTGGCGCCGCCCGAAAGAATTGCCACACCCTATCCAGAACGCCTGGCCAAGAAGGTCACCTCCAACTGAACGCCTCGTTCTGCTCCACGGCGTCTACGCACTTCCCCTTGCAGGCTCATCAGCTTGCCCCAAATACAAACTGCGAGGACGGATCTGAACCAACGCCGGATGTGCGGTAATACGAAGAAGAACGCGGTCTTCTATGAGCAGCATTCCCGCGCCAACTCGACCCAGCGTCGTAACCGCCACGGCTCGCCCGCCAGGGTGTGAACGTCCTTCATGACTATTTCCAGCGGGCAGTTTCCCGCGATCTGAAGCGTCTGTTTCAGGTCGCGACGGATAGAGTCTTCATCGAATCGCCTGGTGCTGACAAGCGAGGGATTCGGCTTGCGGCAATAGACATAGGAGCGGCCGATCGCTTCGCTCATGGCCTGCTCGTTGCACCATGGCGAGACTGACACCTTTCGCAGATTCGGAAGACGCCGGATGACGTCCCATCTTGCGTGCAGCGGTTCGCAGCAGCCGTAGTAGCACAGTCCGAATCGCTCGATAATCGGCCGCTGGTATGGGAAGATGAACTCTTCAAACATCGCGGGAGAGACACCGACGGTTTCCTGGGACTCTGAAAGAACCCAGAGGTCACGCAATTGCACCGGCGATCCGGGTTTCCAGTCTGTCCGGGGCATGTCCTGCGTGTATCCGATCGAACCTGAGCCGACATAGTCGTTCTCATTGTTCAGCGTTAAAAGTCCCTCTGTTTCCAGCCAGTCAGCGAAGGTGAGTTGATCGTCGCGGAGAAACGCCATGAAGCGATGCAGGCCCCCCGGATCATCGTGCATATAGAGCATCAGGTTCTCGAGCCCGATGAGATGCACTCCCACGACGGTCAGGCCGGCGCTCCACCAGAACCCCCCGCGAATCCGTACCGGCATGACACCGTCGAAAACATCGTCAAGGTGCTGTTTCCATCGGTGGGTGGTTTCCCGATCCACGTGGAAAGTGCGGGTGTGGAGCTTTTCCAGATCCTCACCCAGATTCCTGAGGGGCGGTTCAAATGCGAAGCTGCCCATCGTACCACTGTTCTCGACGTGATGATGCCGGACCTCAACGCCGAAGTCACTGGCGTTAACCTGCCAGTTCACATTCAGCCAGGGTTCCGCCACGGTGTCGTCGCACACATACTCCAAGCGGTAGAGCTCATCCAACAACTGCTGCTCCAGCTTGCGGGCCCACGGCTCGCGGCATTGCATTTCGGAATCGAAGTTTAGTTCCCCTGATTGCAGGAGGCCGCTCGTTTCTGTCAGGATCAGCGGCCTGGCGTCTTTCAGGTCATTGTGCTGCAGCCATGCCTGCCGTCGCTCCGCGTTCTTGTGCGAGTGCGCAATTGCCATCAGACGCTGGCCGAGTTCTCGCAGTCTGGCTCTGTCACTGTCACACACGATCCATGGGTTCTCCGCTGACATGGTTTTCCTCCATATGCTGCACACCGTTCCGGGGAGTGCGATTCACACTATGTGCCTGGGCGGCAACTCACGGGTTAGGCTGCCAACTGAGCGGTTTTTCTGGAGCAGGAGCGCCAGGCATCATTGCGAGGCGTCATAGATATCCGAGTAAGGGGCGAAGTGGTCGCGCCGATTGACACAGGAGTTGCGAGCCGATTGGATGGCTGACTCTATGTCCGCCAGAGATCGTCGTTTGCCAGTGCTTATTCCAATCGGCGTGGAGAGATCCAGTACCATGAATGGCGTCTGAGTTTGAACGTAGGGATCAGCGACAGGAGCGGCGGTGGGAAAGACCTGAATCGTTCGGGTTGGGAGTATTGCCTTGAGCGTGTCGCCGGCCAGCGCGAGCTGGCCTGGCCGATTCCATTGCAGGCCCAATTCAACAACGACCGAAGCGCGTTTGCCGGGTTTGGGGGCGGGCGTGATAAGCAGTAGCAGATCCTCGCCGACGGTTGTGCTCTGCACCTTGATATTGACATTTTGCCACTCGAGTTGCAATTCGGTAAAGGTGCCATCAAATGTTCGAGGTCCGGCAATCACTTTCTCGCCTGTTCGTCGTTCATTACCGATCAACGCCTCTTTCAGATAGTGAGGATGCCAGTAGTCCCGGATGGCAAGGTTGATGGAAAAACCCTCTGGAAGGAGTACATGGGACAGCACGCTTCGCGAGTTCCATGTGTTCCAGCCGGAGGCGAAAATAGATAGCGACTCAGGATGTTCGGTGGATGACATATCAAATTGTTCCCAATTGGCGACTTCGGTTGATAAAAAATCATAAGCCGTCAGCATAATACGGCTTGACCCAAAATACGCAATGCGAAAAGGCTGCACTATTCTCGAAAATATCTTCAACAAGGTGAACAGATCGTCGGTATATGCCACGGGTGCGACTACCGGTATATGCTCTTTGACACAACATGGGTCAAGGCGTATTATGCTGCGGTCGCCGGTCGTGGGACGTGTGGAGCCTGAAATATGGCAATTCCTTCGCTAGACAATGCCCGGCAAGCATAGGTTGGGGCTGTCGCGGGCTGCACTTTGACGTTTTTGGGCTAAAACAGGTTGTGATGTTGCGAGGAGTTCTGATGATGGACAAAGAAATACAACTTGGGTCGGATGTCACGATCGCTATTCGTCGTGATGCGTTGGGTTGTTGGGATGGGGTCGGCCAGATAAAAGTGGGGGGGCAGGAGCTGCTGGCATCAGGAAAGAAGTGGATATGCGAAATACGCACGCCTGAAGGGGTTGAGCTTTGCCGGTATGTAATGATTGACCTGATCAGGCAGGGCGAGACAACCATTCTGCGATTTCGGCCGCATGCGCGGCAGACACGGCAGATGGAATGGATGGTTCATGCCACGCGACAGAGGCTGAATCTTCAGGACACGGATGCTGATCCAACCCCATTGCCGGGCACTACGGTTGAACTTGAGCTAACGCCGGTTCGTCGCACTCTGGGGAGTTCGGTTGCCAGGGGTTTCCGGTACAGTTGGCGGTTCTCCAGCGATAATCTGAACATCTATCAGATTCTGGATCGCGCGGCTTGGTCGCCTGGCGGGACGGTGTGCAACTGCGAGATCAGGCAGCGAAACTGCTTTGTCAATTCACAAGAACAGATTCAGGGAGTTGATACGCACTGGTCTACCGAGTGGTATCTGCCGGATTGTGAGAATCCGAATGTCTTCCAACTGGTCCCATTTCAGACCGAGCTGAATGGCTTCACATTTCTATCTGGTCCACGGGGCACCTTGTTGACCTGGACCGCTGGTGTTTCGCATATCCGCAGCCTGATCGAGAAACCGCGTGGGGTGGATGCGGTCCTGCATTGGCATCAGCATTGTGCGGATCTGGGCGCCCGGATGGAAACCGTTCCGATGGAAGTGTTGTGGGTTGCCGGTGGGTTGGACGATGCCCAGCGGGGAAATCTTCATGAGCGGATGCGTGAACTGGTCTACAGCACTCTGCATGAAGACCTGGGACTTGCCCAGGATCGGGTGCTGACGCATGGCATGATGCAGGAATGGGGCAATCCTGATCTTGACCAGTATCTTCATCGTGGATTGCCATTGCTGCTGAAGGCGGGGGTCAAGGAGATATTCGTTCCTAACTGGCTGACGCAGAATCAGGCGATGTGGAACATGGGCAATTTCTGCGCGAATATTGACTATCGGGTGGCTCCGCGGTTTGGCGTGGACCGGGTGAAAGCGCTGACGGAGGCTGCCAGGGCTGGTGGTGCCCGGTTGCAGATGTGGTTTGGGACATATGTCTCAAAGATGGCGCAACTCACATGGGATTGGACATCACCCGAAGGGTATGAAGGCATCGTAACCCCGCCGGCGGATGAGCGGTCGCTGGGGGCGGCCATCAAACGCGCCAGCAGTCCATGGGTTCGCGATTATTGTGGCCAGAAAGACCGCGACCATTACGATAATGTTGTCTGCCTCAATCTGCGGGATCAGACCATCAGCGACCACATTGTTGACGCTATGCGCCGCCTGCATGATGAATTGGGGCTGGATGCAATCTTCAATGACAGCTCGTTCAACCTGTCGATGGACAAGTTCAGCTACCGGCAGAATATCGCCGGCTCGCGGGTGGGGGCGACGGCGGATCAGGTGGCGTTGTTGGGTAATCGTCGGCCGGCCGTTGAGCCTCACAGGCAGATTCTTTCACAGTATCGGGCGGCGTTGGAGATGTGGGTGAGGTTGCAGAAGATCGGGTATCGAATTTGCGGCGAGGATATTGGGGTATTCGGAGTACACCGGCATGGTTCAAACTCGGCGATGCGCTGCGCCTCACCGAGTCTGTGGAGCAATTGCGTGGGTGAGTTTGATTCCGAGGTGATCCGGGCGGCCGGGTTTGACGTGGAGATGTCTTATTTCACCTGCATGGCGTATCGGCATTTGTGGACGGTGAACTGGGACATGGCAAGCGACAGGCTGGGAATGCGTGATCCGGGTGATGCTAACAAAACAGCGATCCGTGGCCCGCATGATGAGGTGACCGAGTATCATCTGGGGTTGATTCGTGCTTATAACCAGGTTGAGCCATACCTGCACAATCGCCAGATTCTGCCTGGCGGTCAGGGTGTGATGTATCGCAGTGGCGTGGTGAATGTATTCTGGAGTTTTGAGGAGAGCCGGCTGGATTTGGGAGGCAACCTGGTGGCGCATGACCTGTTGAGCGGCCAGCGGTTCGAGGGGATGCATCTGCAGGCACATCCCAAGCGGCTTTACAGACTTGAGCCGCGATAGGGTCGCATCATCACAGGATAGCGGCCACCGCAGGACTCGATTAATAAGAAAGTTGATTGATGGTCTAATGAAAGAGGAAGTCATGAAATCTGTTTCTGTTATGGCGAATATTCTTGCGGCGGTCATGGGTTCTGGAGGCAGGGCGGAAGAATCAATGGCATCGGCTGGAATTCCAGTGCGAATCAAGTTGGAGAAGCCGGGGTACACCACGGTAGTGATCGAACGAGAGGATGGGGCTCGGGTTTGCAATCTGATTTCTGAAACGTTATTGCCGGCCGGGGAGCACAGCTTCACCTGGGATGGGTACGACGTGGGGTATCAGACCAATACCCCCGAACCGTATCTGCGAACACTGGCGGGTGCGGGGAAGTATCGCGTGCGCGGCTTGACGCATGATGGCATCAAGATGGTGTACGAATTCTCGGTTTATTCGCCGGGGGTGACACCTTGGAAGAATGAGGCGGGGACCGGTTCATGGCTGGGTGACCATAGCGTGGATGCGGACTGTTTGTTTTTGCCGGCGGGTAGCGGTTCAACAAAAGGGTCGGGGGCGCAGATGCTCCTGAGTACGGCGACGGCCGAAGCGGGGACAGGGATTGCGTGGACGGATCTGGAAGGCACGAAACTCGGAAGCCTGGTGTGGGGCTGGGATGGTGCCTTTGCGTTGGCGCGGGATACCGGGACCAAGGCTGACCCGGATATTTATGCCTTTGCACTGAATTTTGGCGTGCTACGTGTTTTGAAGAAGGATGGCGGCAGCGCGGAGGTATTCCGCTGGCAGCCGACGCGCCCTTGGCCGGCGATGAGCGATATCTGGGCGTTTGTGGATGTGGCAGTGCGCAATAACGTTGCAGTCATCGCCAATAGTGAGAACAGAGACAATATTGATACAACCAGCGGCAATCTGCTGGTGGTGGATGTGGCGACCCAAAAGGCGATTGCGAACTTTCAGGCCGGTCCGACGCGCGGGATTGCCTTTGGTCCGGATGGCAAACTCTATGCAGTCGTCGGGCGGGATGTCCGCCAATATGGCCTGAATGCAAGCAGTGGCCAACTGACCGACGAAGGGGCCGTACTTACAGGTCTTGAAGCACCCCGGCGCGTGCGTTTTGATGGTGCGGGAAATCTGTATGTAGGCGTCTGGGGCAAGAGTCACCAGATACAGATGTATGACCGGCAGTTCAAACTGGTGCGGACCATTGGCAAGCCAGGTGGGCCGCAGGTGGGTAAGTATGATGAGCAGAGGATGGATCGTCCCGAGGGATTTGGCGTAGACGAGCGGGGAGTATTGTGGGTTGGTGAAAACTCCCATTTCCCCAAGCGAATGAGTTTGTGGGATACAAAGACGGGGGCTTTTATTAAGGGGATTTATGGCCGGCCGCAATATGGTGGCGGCGGAATGATTGATCCGCATGACAAGACCATTTTCTATCACCCTAATCTGGTTCCTGCCAGCGAGCACGGAGTGCTGGAGTTCAAATTGGATTGGAAAACCGGTGAGTCGAAACTGGTGAATATCCCGCTGCGAACCACCCTGGTCACACGGCAGGAGGCTCAGAACTTCACACGAGAGCCCAATGATGCGCCGAAAACCGAACCGCATCAGTTAATGCCGGATTATGACAAGCCGTTTCAGAACACAATGCTGATCTCGCCCCCCACATGGGCGGTGTATGGGGGCGGACATAAGTTTTTGTACTCGCAGGGCGTTCCACGGCACGGATACAGCGATGTGGCGATGATCTGGAATGCCGATGGTGAGTTGCTCAAGCCGGTGGCTGCCTTTGGGTTTGCCCATTCGCTGGTAGGCGGGGACTGGCCGCTGGCCAAATCCGCGAAGTATTTTGAGCAGTTCAAGCAGCGCGTGGGCGAGGACAAGGACAAACTGGGGTTTGTCTGGAGTGATTTGAATGCGGATCAAATTATGGATCCTCAGGAACTTCAATTGATTCCAGTGGACCGGAAGCGGCCGATGGTCATGGGTTGCAGCATCGAGCCGGATATGGCAGTGACGTTTCTGCACCTGACCAAAGGACGATTGCCTGCCCCGACATTCAATGACAAGGGGATTCCGGTTTGGGATGTGAACAAGATTGAATCGGTGGCCCAGCAGAGCGAGATCGGCTTCCATGGTGAGGCCGGCGTGCCGCTGGTTGGAGACCACCAGGCGGTGTTGTCCATGTATGGATGGGAGCATTACACCCCCATTCAGGGATATGCGCGTGGCGGGAAGCTGCAATGGACCTATCGAACTTATCCAGAGACCGCGATACCGATGATCCCAGGGCAGGTTGTGATGGGATATTTGACGGGCGGCCCAATCGTCAAGCCACGCAATGGAGAGGCCGGCGATGTCTGGATGACGGCGGGGAGCAAGGGCTCGAATTATCTATTCACGATGGACGGGTTGTTTCTCAAAACCCTTGGCGGAGATATCCGAACGACCCCATTATGGCGCATGAATGAGGCCAAACGCGGGATGGTGATTGACGGGGTCAGCTTTGAGGATGAAGGTTTCCTGAACTGTATTCAACAGATGGAGGATGGCACGATATACTTGGTGGTTGGCAAGGAACACAGCTCGATCTGCCGATTAGAAGGGCTGGAAACAGTCAAACGTCATGACTGGGGTGGTTTTGCGATTTCCTCCGATCAGGTGGTGGGGATGGAGAAGCAGCGTGTGGAGATGCCGCGGACGCAGATGCGGCGGCAGTTGGATGTGTTTGTGGGCGGGGCATCGCCGAAGGTGGACGGCAATCTGGGAGACTGGGTTCTGCCCGACAGTGCCTGGGCAGAAATGGGCAGCCAGAAGGCAGCGGTAAGAATTACCGATCGCAAGGTGTATGCGGCTTATAAGACGGGCGATGCACTGCTGTTGCAGAATGTGGCGAATGATCCGCGATTTGCATTCAAGACAGGCGGGGCACTCGATCTGTATCTGGGCATGAAATACGACGTGGGTAGTCTGCGTCAGTTGCCCGATGCGGGCGACCGTCGGCTGCTGGTAACAAAGATTAGCGGGAAACCTCGGGCAATTCTGTATCGCCCGGTGGCACCTGATGCACCGGCGAGCGAGAAATGTCTCTTTGAATCGCCAATTGGTAAAGAGGTGTTTGATTCGGTAACAGACGTGAGTGACTCACTTGAGTTTGGGCAAAATGGCGGCGATTACGAGTTCTCGATCCCGCTGAGTGTGTTGACCGGCCAGCCGATTGAGAAAATCGGGTATCAGATCCATCACCAGGAAGACCGTTACGTGCTTGGGGATGTCGGGATTATCCGAGGCGATGGCAGGCAGAACACCCAGCGGCAGGCATGGAACAACATTGACACTGCGATGACCAGTGATACGCCGACGGAAGTGCGAATGAGGCCCATGACCTGGGGCGCCTGGCATCTGCCACCGGTGGAAGCGATTCAAAGCGACCAACTGGAACCGGCCAAGACGATGGATGCGGCACAGCTTAAACGCGGGCTGGTTTATGACTATTTTGAAGTGGAATCTGCGGAACTGAAAGATTGGGCCTGGACAAGTCAACATCCGGTGGCCAGCGGTGTGGTAGAGACGCCGAATGCAGGCGTCCGTAAGCGAAATGCCAATATGGGGCTGCGCTTCAGTGGATACCTCAAAGTCCCGGCGGATGGATGGTATCGCTTTGATCTATGGGGAGCATCGAAGGTGAGATTGAAGCTGGGCGACCGGGTTGTGGTGCTGGTTGAGAAGCAACTCGCAGAACAGGGGGCGCTTGAACGCTACGGATTCATTGAGTTAAAGGCCGGCAACTATCCGATTGCCGTTGAGCAGTGTCGAAGTGATAGCGGCCCAGACCCGAGTTTGGATTTGGGCTGGAGCAGGCCGGGTATTCCGGCCCAGGCGATACCGGCCGATGCGTTTATGCACTGAATGAGCCAATGCCATTAACCAATTCTTCGGTCCCAACAGAACAATTCTTTTGAGGAGATGGAATGAACACGAGGCAAACGATGAACCGTCCCTGGATGGGCAATGTCCGCGGCCTATTGCTGGGAGCATGTCTGATCACGGCAACCCCAGCGTGGGGGTTGGAGTTTTTGCCGGGGATCACCACTGTCCCTGCCGACTTTGCTAAAGCATGGGGAGTGGATGCCAAGCAAGCCAATAAGTCATTTGGCTGTAATGGCATTATCGCGGCAGAGACGATCT
>JBBQTU010000021.1:0-29339 GCA_038213005.1 Tepidisphaerales bacterium
GAATTTCTGGCCGCCCAGCGTTCTGACCATCAGGCTGTTGTTGCTGTACTGCACAAACCGCGGGTCATACGGATATTTGTACGGATTGGCGGTATAGCCCACCAGCGTCGCCTGCCGGCCCACCGGCTTGCTGTAGTCCACGGTGTAATGCTCGGTTGCACCGTAAATGTCCGCTCCGTCGTTGCTGGCATCGGCGCCACCGACGTCCGTAAACACGACGCAATACCGACGCCACTGCAATTCGCCCGCCACATTGTACTTCTCCAGCCAGATGCCCTCGCCGATCGTGCGGTTCTGCGTGTTCGCCACGTAGATGTTGCCGGCGCTGTCCGCTCCGACGCCCATCACCTGGTTAAACTTCTGCGGGCCAAGCTCACCCGGCGTACCGGAGAAAACCCCGAACTTCGTCCCGAACGTCCCGCTCTGCGTCGGTGTCGTTGTCAGGTTCGTGTAGAAAAGCACCTGCTCGTTCTGGCTGATGTCCCCCACCAGCATCCGCCCGCTGGGGTCGATCCCCATGCTGCCCATCTTGCTCCCTGCCGGGAGCGTGATCGACTGCGGCTGTAGGTTGCCGTTAATGTCGTAACAGACGATCTGCGTCGCATAGGTCGTCCCAACCGACACCCACAACCGGCCGGCCGTGTCCATCGCCAGCTTCCCGGGATTATTCACCGACCAGGAACGCTTGAACGCCATCGTGTTGGCGTCGTACACCCGTATCGAGTTGTCAAAAGGCGAGGATGAAAACACCTCGCCCTCAGTGGCATACAGCCCCATGATCCCCGCGTGCACGTTGTCAGGCGTCTCGTACACTGGCAAGAAACATCCGGCTGGTGAATCCTTGCCGCCTTTGCCCCCGGCAAATGCTGGTCCCGTGTCCGTATTGGAGATCAGACGGCGGCTGATGCCCTTCCAGGTTTTACCAGCCGGGGGCCAGTTGTTCGGCTCGAGCAGCGCGCCGCCCTCGTTGTTAAAGTTGGCGCCAAAGTACACGTACGTCGAGTTGGAGGTCACCGTCTGCGCCCCGTTGTGACCCCAGCCAAAGGTGCCGTGTGGATGCTTCTGCACCACGCCGTCCGTCGTGACCTGCGTGATGTTCCCGCCACCCTCTTCCCATCCCTTCGCCAGCCACACCGTACCATCCGGGCTGACATACATGCCTTCGATCCCTTGCGGCATGAACACGCCCTCGCTCACCGAAGACCGTGTCGGATTGCTGTTACCGAACCAGGAGTTGGTCACCTTCAGTTGGGGAGTCGCCGCCACAAGAGCGCCAGGCGAGAGAAGCTGCAAGAGCAGAACACAACAAGTCAATGCCTGCACCCAGCGCACGGCTCGCCACCCGGCCGGGGAGGGACGAACAGTCGCCATCTGATGATCTGACCCACGCGCCGAGCGTGACATGCGTAACATGGTCTGCTCCGTCTGAATCGCCAGCCAGCGGGCAGGCCAGCCAACATTCCTCACCCGTTGCCGCCAAACTGACGACAACACACACAACGCTCAAGGCGGGAGCGAGACCTTACCAGCCTCGCTCCCGCGAGAATCATCCCGGCCGATGCCGGCGTAAATCAGGCAACGCGGCGACGGCGGTACGCGAGGCCCAGCGATCCCAAGCCAAGCAAGGCAATGCTGGTCGGCTCGGGGACCGCCGTCACATCGGCATAGGTATTGCCAAGCCGAATCTCGTCGATGTTCCCTTGAAACCGGTTGTAGGAATACATCACCACAGTGGTCAGCCCTTGGGCCGTATCGTACCCCGAAAAACTGGTTGTGGCGGTGGCGCTAGCCGGTTCGGGATCGCCTGGCGTGACATCGGCGAATACCTTGATCGTCTGGGCATCGAGGTCGATCTTCGCCACCAGGAACCTTTGCCCTGCCGTCACCGAGCCCCCGGTGACTACCGAACTCGGGGTCGAGGTAAACCCGGCACCGTTTGTCACGCACGGAGTCCGCGTCCCATCGTCGGATGCGACAAGACCGAATCCCGCAAACGATCCGCCGGGATTCGCGCCCTGCGCGAGACCGATCATCCCACCATATCCCCAACCAATATTCATCAGCGTGCTCATGTAGACGGTGCCGCTGGTTTGTGCCGAAGCCAACACACGCCTGGCACCAGGCTTATCGTTACTAACCTGCGTGGCCGAGCCGCCGATCGGCGCCGGGGCCAGTCCGGTGTAGGTGAGGCCCGTTGCAGCGACCTTGAATCTGCTGACTGCTGCACCTTCCCAACCCGACCCCAACGCCCAGCCCGTGCCACCGTTGAGCGTGCCGTTCTCAAGCACCGTCCCAGCGGGGGTGTAATCGAACCCCTCGTACGCCAGAAGCGCCGCTTGGGTGCTGGTTGCCAGCAGCCCCGCGACAGAAAACGCCGCCAAACCCGAAACAATGGATCGAGTGCTCATCTGAGCCTCCTTAAAAGAGAAACAAGAAACAATACATGCTCCCGAGTTACGCCTCGGCAGCGCTAAACACCAAGTAAGCATCCTCACGCCGCGCCAACACACCTCGCCCACGCTCCCGCCAAACCGGCGAGGCATCACTCGCTCACGGGTTCAGTGTTGCGAGCGACCTCCACCACGTGCAAATGCCTGGGCAGCGGCGCCCTCGCGAAGGGTACACTACCGTATGGACGACCATTTGCAAGAAAAATCGCTTTGGAATGTCCGACACGTTATTCTGTTTAATCTGCCCTCTATTTGTGTGGGTACCCATCTCTTTCGACGAGCCTCACTCCGGAATAATGTCAGCAAGGACCGCCGGATGCGAACATTCTTGGTTTTTTGTTGCATGGGTAGCCAACTTGGGTTACCATTTTTAAAGTCAGGAAACTGAAATAGAGAGGACGACTGTGGCGATTCTGACCGTAGACAATAGCTCCGCAACAAGCAGGGACTCGAGCCCCGCTCGGACGGAACAGCAGCTCCGGGCCTGGCTTGAGCGTGGCGTGCTCAAGGTCGGCGACCGGTTGCCGTCGGAGCGAGAGCTCGCGCTGCGACTGGATGTGGACCGAAACTCCGTGCGCTGGGCGGTTGCGGTACTGCAACGCGAAGGCCTTATCCGCGCCCAGGGCCCCCGAACGCGAGTTGTCGCCGAACCGATATCCCAGGCAACGGTGTCACCGCTGATGCAGAATACAGTGGTCGTTCTGGGGACCGTTTCCGGCAAGGAAGTCAGCGAAGCTGACCCTGCCCACCTCTGCTGGTCGGATGCGATCGAGGTCAGCGCCAAGCGGCAGATCACCCGGCTGGGCTTGCATTACATGAGCATCAACCCCGGCCGTTTCGACGGGCGGCTCCCCGAAGATCTCGCATGCATCCGGCCGGGCGGCATCATCGTTCCTGAGCTCCACCGCGGTGCTCAGGATTGCATTCGTTCCGTGCTGGCCCTGTCGGCCGCTGGAATCAGCGTGTCTGCCTACGGCGGTGATCCGGAGCTGGCCTGCGTGGACCGTGTGACGTCGGATCACGAAAAAGGCGCCTATGACCTGACCCGTTGGCTCATTGAACATGGGCGCCGGCGCATTCTGATGATGTGGGATGGACCGGCTGAGACGGACTATTGGTATGCCGCCCGCCGCATCGGCTATGAGCGGGCGATGCGAGAAGCCGGATGCAGTCCGCTGCCCACGCTTTGCACACCGCCCATCTCCAGGCATCTGCCCCCGGTCCGAGCTGGCTTTATTGAGGAGTCGCGTAAGCTGGTGGGCCATCTTATTGACTACATAGTGCCAGAACCCACGATCGATGCGATTGCCTGCCTGACTGATGGCGTGGTCTATCTGATGGCCCAGGCGATCCGTTTGTGTGGGAAAGAGCCGGGACGGGATATCGCCCTGGTCGGGTATGACAACTATGGCCAGGCGTCGCCGGATCGTGTGTTCTTCCCCGGCGTGCTGGCCGCCACCGTGGACAAACAGTATGCACCGATCGGGGAGGAACTGGTACGGCTGCTGATGGACCGCATCGCCGGCAGGCTGCCGGAGGCGCCACAGTGCCGCGTGATTCCTCCACAGCTTGTGGTTATCGATGGGCTTTGAGCGTGTTATGAATACCCCTGTTTACAAAGGAGTCGCCATGAATCGCAGTTTTACGTCTGCCACCGGGAGGCCCCGCAACGCTTTCACGCTGGTCGAACTCCTGGTCGTTATAGGTATTATTGCGCTGCTCATCAGCATCCTGCTGCCAGCGCTGAGCAAGGCGAGGGCTTCGGCGGCGAACGCGGCGTGCCTTTCCAACCTTCGCCAGCTCGGCGTGGGAATGATAGGTTATATCGGGGAAAACCGCGGCAAGCTGCCCTATGGAAGCATCGAGGGCTCTACGTCGGGTGGCGTCCTTGTTTTTGACGCTCTGGTGGTTGGCCACTGGCTTCCCACGCCGATTCGCGAACAGCACACTATTATTTATCCTTGGGCCGTCGAAACAGCCACTGTAAATGTAATTAGTGTACTGCTCTGTCCGGCCGAAATGAGCGGGCTGGTGGATGCTCCTAAAGCCATGGCTCCGGGAAAGTGGCGCAATAAGACCGTCATGACTCCGATCCCAATCGGTGGGGGCTATGCGAGCCACGCGGCAAACAGCCTCGTTTCCATGTACGGCTTCAGCATGATGACGCACCCTTACGGACAGGATGTGTGGTTCAAAGCGGTGACAAACGCCGGCACCCAGTTGGATATCAACTTTGGGTTTGGTGAGCTCAGCAATACAGTTAAGACGCCCGCAATGGCTCTGAGTCGATGCACTCGCCCGTCGGAAACCTGGATGGCGTTTGACTCCAACGGTTTAGAAATGCCGTGCGTTGACATCATTTTTCGGCATCCCGGCATGTCGGCGAATTTCGTGTACTTCGACGGTCACTGCGAGTCTATCCGCGCCAGCGACATCAATGCGACCCAGGTGTGGAGCTCGTTCTGCGCAGCCGACGAGCGATTGATCTTTGCACGCAAGTAAATCGGCGGCTCTGGGTACGAACCGCCAAGGCGTCTGAACAAATTACCCTGGCCGCCGGGCTGGTGAAAGACCAGCACGCGGGCCGATTTCAGTTGTGTCTGGGCACGGTGGTTCCGTTTGGCACCAACAGCGCTGGTGGACTACCCAATCTGGAAACGTTCCCTTTTTCTTTCATTGACCTATTGGTTGCCCAATCCACCCGTTGTGCCATAGCCCGCGAGAAAGCTGGCGGACGCACGACAGTAAACGGCAGGAGTTCTGTTAGATGATTTGTTGTCAAGCGACGCTTACGGGTTCCATCCGGCTATTTACGGTCGCGCTATCCCTTTTGTGGGGCAGTTTCCCCATGACGGCAGCCCTGGGTGCCGAGGCGTTACCCCAACCTCAATCCCGAGCGATCGGGGACGGCTGGATGTTGCGCACCGGCGTTCTGCCGAAGTTTGAGGCCAAGGCCACGCTGGACGCCAAGGGTGTGCTGACCATCGAAGGCGGCGGTGAAGCCAGGCAGGTGCCACATCTGCTGCCGCCGCCGGCGGAGCAGCCGCATTTCACCTCCGCCTTCGTCTACCGGAACTTCACCGGCGACTTCATTATCACCGGGCGGCGCACGCGCATGGAGAAGGGTTCCGGTCACGAGAACGCTGGCAGCGGCCTGGCCGCCATCGGCGACCTCAGCGGATCGAACAGCGGCGTTGCGGTCAATTCGGCTGGTGCCGGCAGGAACGGCAAGCCATTCAACGATGAGACGGTGTGGTTCCGCATGATCCGTAAGGGTGACCGGGTCGGCCTCTATGAGGGTCCCGACGGGCAGATGTGGGAAGCCAGCCAGGGCGGCGCGGTCATCAGCGGGCCGGTCCACGCCGGCTTCTATACCAGCAGTTGGGGGGATGAGGGCGCTTCGAAGTCGGTCTTCGACAGCATCACGGTGATCGAAACTCCGACCTTCACTTACAGCACCACCTGGCTGGCCAACGAGTTCGAGGGGGGGGTCAACAACACGGTCAACTCCAACATGATCAGCCTAGCGGTCTCCCCCGACGGCATGTGCTACACCGGCGGCATGTACGGCGAGCAGGAGATCTGCCTCGGCCGCTACAAGGACGGGAAGGTATTCACCAAGCGTGCGCCGCAGTCAGTCGGTGATCCGGGGGCGATGACGATTGTTCCGGGAACCACGAAGTGCCTCTACATCTGGGAAAACTGCGTCGGCAGCTTCGAAATGGACAATGAGAGCAGTCGGGGCAAGAGCTCGGACCGCATTGGCACGAGCATCGGCCATGACTCGCTGCGCGGCATCGCCGTTCTAGGTCAGGAGATATTTGTCGCGTCGCGTCCGGATAACATGATCTACGTCCTCGACCTCGAGAACCGCAAGGTGCAGCGCAAGATCCCCTTCACCCGGCCCGGTCCGTTGGCGGTCGATGCCAAGGGCGTGCTGTGGGCGGTCGAGGAAGGCTGGGTCCGGGAGCACGCTTGCCTCGCGATCTACGACCAGCCCTTCCGCCTGCTCGGCCTCGATCCCAAGACCGGCAAGCAGGTGGCCGAGATCAGCGGCATCGGCATCCCCAGCGCCCTGTGCGCCGACGACAAGGCGCCGTCGAGAGCGCGCCTGCTGGTCGCCGACAACGGCCCCGACCAACAAGTGAAGCTGTTCGACGTCGGCGGCAAACAGCCCAAGGCGATCGGCACCCTGGGTGCCAAGGGCGGGGTCTACGCCGGCACGCCCGGGCAGATGAAGGACGGCAAGTTCCATGGCATCACCGGCGTCGGCACCGACGCCAAGGGTAACATCTACACCACCACCAACGGCTATCCCTACCGCGTAGCGATCCCGCACTCGATGCCCGCCATCAGCCAGCTCAAGGCCTTTGCCCCGACGGCGATCGACAAGCCGGATCCGGAGGCGCTGTGGTCGCTGCACTGCACCGCCTTCAACATCATGGGTTCGTCCTACGACCCGGCGACCCAGGACGTCTATGTTGGCGGCCTGGCGCGCTACGCCTACGACGCCAAGCGCGGGCTTGGTCGCGAGTGGCAGCTCGCCGGCCTCACTAGCAATCCGCGGGTCGACAGCGGTGGATCACTGATGTGGCGCACCTTCATGTCCTCGCCAGACATCCGGCGCATCGACGGCCAGCCCTTCCTCTTCCTCAGCGGCTGCGCCAGCGGTGGCTTCACCACCTACCGGCTCGATGCCAACGGCAACCTGGGCGTCCCCTGCCATGTCGTCGGCACCGGGACGTACCAGATCAGGGATGCGGTCGCGAACCAGGCCAAGGATGCCGCTGCCGGCAAGCCGGTGAGCGGCGATGCCTTCCCGACCGTGAGCGTGGATGCCAAGAACAAACCCACCAACTGGACGGCCTTCGACTGGCTGGACGGGCGCGGTGGCAACCCGATCGACGGCAAACGCCAGGTGGGGGAGTATCTCGACCTCAGCAAGGCGGTCTACGACGCCCATGACGGCATGGACTGGCGGATGTGGTTCGATAGCAAAGGCGGCATCTGGTACTGTCACATCGGCCGCGACCGCATCTGCTACCAGCGCTGCACCGGGGTGAAGGACGGCGTCCCGCAATACGATCCCGAGGTCAAGACCTTCCCGATCCCCAAGCCGTTCACCCGGGTGATGTTCCTCAGCTACGATCCGGATCGCGACGTGATGGTGATCTCGGGGGCGAGCGACGAGAACAAGGGCGACTGGCTGACCGACGCCGAGGCCATCCGCTACACCAACTGGTCGACCAAGCCAGTGGCCGGCGAGCGCATCCTCTACATGCCGCCCTACACCGGCGGCATCGCCCGCGGCGAGGGCCGCTGGCGCACCCCGCACATGATCGACAAGCCGGTGGCCTGGGCGGTCGCTGGCGACGTGCTCTACGCCACCAACCGCACCGGCACCGTGCGCGCCTATGACCTGATCAAGGGCAACCTGATCGCATGGATGGATCCAGGCCCCGAGGTTTTGGGCATCGGCGGCTATTTTGAGGGCATCCACACCGGCGTGCGCGCCTTCGACGTCGGCAACGGCGAGCACCTCGTGCTGCGCCAGTCCAACAACACCATCCGCATCATCGCGCACCGCCTCAAGCCGGGGGCCAGCGATGACAAGCATCTGCCGCCAGCGCCCGAGCCTTGGGCAAGGGCTCAGGATGGCAAGGTTGAACTGCTCTGGGGTGGCCGCACCGGGTCCACCGGCACGGTCAAAGGTTATAAGGTTTACCGCAGCGACAGTGAGAACGGCGCCTACACGCAGGTGGGCGGTCTGGTCGAACACTCCTCGTACCTCGACGCGCTGCCCAACGGCACTGCCAAGTGGTACACGGTGGCGACCGTCAATCTAGCCGGCGAAGGGCCGCAGAGCACGCCGGTCTTCGCCGGAGCCGCCGCGCCGGCCGCGACCCTGCGCGCGTCCACCGGCAAGTCCGGCGCCGATGGCCTCGACGTGACGACACGTGGCAACTGGCAGGGGGTCTATGGCGCCGCGGGCGTCTATCTCGCCTGCGATCAGATCAAGAAGGGGGGCGACGAGAAGTTGCGTCGCTACTCTACCGATCCGAACCTTCGCATAGACTGGCCCTGGTTCGCCATGTACAGCGGCGAGCCGGCCGCCAGCGACGACGCGGATCGTCTGCAGTCGGTGTTCCCTGGTATGCGCACCGGAAGCGGTGGCTGGTATAACACCGCTCTCGCGTTCAACATCCTCGATGGCCAGCCGCGCACGCTGACCATTGCCATGGAGAGTGGCGGCAAGAAGCAGGTCACCTTCCGCGATCCGGACAGCAACCGCGTCATCCTCGACCAGACGGTCCAGACCTCACCCAAGGCGCCCAAAACCGTCTATGTCTCTTTCATCATCACCGGGAGGCTGAACGTCCAGCTCAACGGCGAACCGTTCTTAGGATTTTTCATTGATCCGCCGGCGAATAAGTAGACGGCCATCCCGCATGGACTGCGGAGATCATGTTCTCTATACACAAAGAATAGGCTCGATTATGCTCAAAACAATGACACTCACTCGTGAAAATAGCGTTCTTCATGTTGACTGCGGCAATGGCTGCACCCTGACCATGGACTGCTCAGGCGGCATCGTTCATGGCATCCGGCATGTCGAGCTGGACGGCGCGCCGCTTCGCGCCACCGCCGAATGCATCTTCCCCCAGATCGCAACTCCCGACGGCCTGGAAGTGGATCACTACCAGCTTCTGGACGCCCGGGTTGAGGGGGACGCGGTGATCATTGACACCTGCCCCTGGTGGCGAACCGGCCACCGCATGGAATGGCAGGAACACGGCGGCCACCAGCGCATCAGCACTACCTCCTGGTCAAGCGGATGCTGGGCTGGCAAAGACCACCACCTTACCTGGATCATCCGGCCTTCCACGGAAGTCCTGGGCACGCGCCGCTACCGCGGTTTCAGCTACGCCTTCACCTGGAACGCCCCGGGCGCAGCCATTTACCAACTGGAGGACAAGGCGACGTGGGAAATCGGCGGCCGGGCCACCGGCAACACTTGGATCATGCGCAGCGCCCACGCTTGCCCGGTCCAGACATTGGAACCGGGGGGCACCTACACCACCGGCTGGGTTATGCCCGGCATCACGAACCCCCATATTTTCCAGCATTTCCCGCTGTACACGAGCCTGAGCGGCTTCACGTTCCAGTACAACGACAGCCTGGCTTTGGTGACGACTCACCAGCGGCCATCGCATGTGCGTTCGCTGTTCCATCAGGATGGTCAGCGCGATCTCCTGCTGCATTTTAACCAGTTCGTCTTTGATCTGACCGACCGTGTCGAACTGCCCGCCCGGCGCATCCTTGCGGCACCGGTCGATTCCGATGCTACGGATCTGAAGAACCACTACCTGGCCGTCCGTGATCAACTGCAGACCGCCATCCGCGAGCACTACGGCGCCCGCCATCACCGGGCCAGGCCATCAGGCACCGTCGAGTGCTGGGATCCGGCAAAGCTGGATCGATTCCCTGCTGCACTGGAGTGGTTGCACGAGCAGGGATTGCGTCAGATTTTCGTGATGCCCCTGTGGCGATCCAACGAGACCGACGTCAAGCCAGCCCTTTGTCCAACCCCCGCCGACGCGCAGCGATGGGGCGTGGTGGGAAACATGTGTTGTGTCCTGGAACCCGAGATTTCCGACAGCTACGGTGGCTGGCCGGCGCTTCAGGCGGCGTTCGAGCCGGCACGGCGGCTGGGACTGGACTGCTATGCCTGGTACAGCAACTGCTTCAGCTCATTCAGCCCGCTGAGCAGACACATCCCCGACCTGTTTGCCCATGATCAGAGCGGCCAGCTCTCGCGCAATAATTACGGCCATGTGCTGTTCGCAGTGAATAACCGCAGTAGCGGGCACTTGGAGCTCTTCAAGACCGCCATGCGCAAGCTCCACCAGGCTGGCATCCGCGGCGTCATGCGCGACAGCCACTTCAATATGGGCACCGATACCATCGACTATCGTGTTGGCGGCGACGCCGGCCACGGCAGCATCACCCCCGATCAGATCGACGCCCTCCACAGCCCCGACGGCCTGCTAAAGCCGGTGATCTACTCCATGCACGACGCCGAGACCCAGCAGATGCGTTTCTGCCAGCAGGAACTGGGCTGGCTCTACGTGGTCGAGTCGTCCGGCGTTCTGGGCTTGCCGCGTTGTGGCCTGAGCCTCGAAGTTGTCCACAACCATGAGTGGTTGTACGACGACATGTCGACGCAGCACCTGTCCCATGACGGCCTCCGCCGCGTTGGAACCGATGCGGTCGATGCCTACTTCCGCGGTATGGCCAATCGCCTCTTTTACACCGTCGCCGTAGACCCCAACACCTTTCCGGAGCCCAAGGCCCTGGGCGCAAGCGCCTGGTATGACCCCGCCACCATCAAACCGCTCAATGATGCCTTCCTTGCCGTCGAGCCCGACCTGGATCATCGACGTGTCCTGCCCGACAACCAGGGCGTTGCCTGGACAGCCCAGGACGGCACAGAGGTGATCTTCGCCTACACCGACTTCCGCCATCCGGTCGCGGGCGACGTTGTGGTCGAGGATGTCATTGCACAGTCGCCCGTGACGACCGATGGGGCCGTGAACTGTCGTCGCCACCGCGTCTATCGCGTCCGGCCGGCGGCCAGTGCCCGCACGACTTCCGACCGACGCTAGGTCGCCTGCGAGGTATCCACTGCAGTTGCCTCGTCAAGGTAAACCGCTTAAAGCGCTCGCCTCGGTATCAGTTGCCGGGCGAGACTGGAGTTGCCGCTTGTGATTGACGGAAAATACCTCCTCGGATCCAGCTACTATCCTGAGCAATGGCCGCGCGAACAGTGGCTGAGCGACTTTCAGAAGATGAATCAGCTCGGCTTCAATGTGGTGCGCATGGGCGAGTTCGCCTGGACTGCCTTGGAGCCGCAACAGGGCCGGTTCGAGCTGGATTGGCTGGAAGAGGCGATTGACCTTGCGGCGGCACAAGGCCTCAAGACGATTCTCGGCACACCCACGGCCTCAATTCCGCCGTGGCTGCGCAAGGCCCATCCGGACGTTCTCTCCGGAAACGACAAGGGACTTTTTGACTACGGTGCCCGCAAAGGCCACTGCCTGCATAGCCCGGCCCTGCTCGCGGCCACTGACCGCATCGTCGACTCCCTCGCCCGGAGGTTTGGCGGCCATCCCCAGATCATGGCCTGGCAGGTGGACAACGAACCGGGGTATCCGTTCGCCATGTACGACCCCCTCACACTGGTGGCGTTTCGGCAATGGCTGCAGCAGCGGTATGGCAGCATTGATCAGCTCAATGAAGTCTGGGGGACCACCTTCTGGAGCCACCGTTACTGCGACTTCGACGAGATCGAATTCGCGATCAATCGCCCCGATGGCGCGAACAACCCCGGCCAACGGCTGGACTATCGCCGGTTCTTCTCCGAAAGTTTCCTCAGCTACCTTCACCGCCAGGTACGGATACTGCGTCAGCATGTCGGGACGCGACTGATTTTCACGAACTGGCCCAACGTGACTTGGTCCGTTGACACCTACAAGGCGGCGGGGTTCCTCGACCTGTCCGCATGGGACAACTACACCCGAATGCCCGGCACGCACGATCACCGCGAACAGTACACCGCCGGACTGAACCATGATATGTGCCGTTGCGCGCGCCCGGACGGGCGATTCATCCTGGCCGAGAAGGCCGCGCAGCCGCCGGCACATGCCCCCATGGAAGGCGTACGCCTGCAGTTGTTCCATGAGTTGGCGCACGGGGCTTCCGGAACCCTCTACTTCGAGTGGCGACCCCCGCTTCGCGGTGCTGAACAGGGCTTCAAGTCAGTCCTCCAGGTGGATGGATCATTCAGTCCGGCCGCCGACCAACTCCGGCGGGTCTCCGCCGACCTTCGCCGACTGTCGCCCATGCTGGCTGGCGCGCGCACGGACTCCGACGTCGCGTTGATCTACTGCTATGAAAATTCCTGGGAACAGGGCTTCTGGTGCGGAAGCGACGGGTATGACGCAGAACTCGCCCGCGTCTATGCTGGGCTTCGTACGCTGGGGCGTAATGTTGACGTCGTCCCGCCGACGGCCAACCTGGCAAAGTATCGGCTGATCGCAGCGCCGGGCCTGCAGATCATCAGCGATGATCTGGCAGCGAACTTGGCGCGCTTCGTCCACGACGGCGGCACCTTGGTACTCGGTCCCGAAACCGGCACACGCTGCACCGACAATTCCTTGCGTCCGACTCTTTCGCCGGGCCCCCTGGCGGACCTGGCTGGCCTGGTGGTTGTCAACAATGCGAGCAAAGCCGCGATGGCCGGCAACCTCCTGGGAGGGAGGCTCGATCAGGGCCTGCGCGGCGGCTATGGAGTTCGTTTCACCGACGATGGTGAGGTCTTTGAGCCGGCAACCATCATGGAAGCCGTCGAATTGCGCACGGCAACATCCCTCGCGTCGTTCACTGGTGGGGCGATGGAAGGTCGCCCTGCTGTATGTGTCAATCAGTCTGGCTCAGGTCGCGTCGTCCATGTGGCGTTCACCTGCCACGATCCACTGTTCCACGAGCGGCTCTTCACCGCCGTGGGCCGACTGGCCGAGATCGTTCCGCTGCTGGTCGTTCCGCATGGGGTCGAGGTCGCCACGCGGACCGTCGGCGACAAGATCGTGTATTTCCTCCTGAATCTGACCGTCGACGCAAAGGAGGTGTGCCTCCCCTCGACAATGAGGAATCTCGTGGATGAGACCCTCGTCGATCAGACGCTCACTCTCCCACCGCTGGGAGTTTGTGTATTGCAGTCACCGACCGATCGGTCGGCGACCGAATCAAACGGTCATTCAGATCGTCCGTGACGTTCTGGCTCAGGCGCACCATCCTGAACCGGTGCGGCGGTCGGCGTTTGCTCGTCACCCCTGCCGATGGCAAGACCATCGCCGCGTTCTGCCGTCCCACCGTACCAGGTACACCGGCGGATCGGCGTGTGGCCTTCAGTTCGCCGTGGCGCACCATCTACTTCGACAGCGTCGAGGACGTCAGCCAGCAGATCCAGTTCGCGGCCGCGAAGTTCTCCGAGGATGTGACCATCAGACAGGAGGACCAAGCGTGTGTAAGCCGGGTGCCGGCCTAATCGGACGATGCGATGCCAGCCTCTCGCTGCTGTACTCCCGTTCTGGACTGAGGCCGCGAAGTCTTCACCTCGTCTTCAAACAAAGCTGGGATACGAACCGCCGGCGGTGTTTCGCCTCTCCGCTGGGCGTCGATGCTTTCGATGCAGGCGCCAAGGGTCTGCATCGAGTCGTAGCCAAGCCGTCGCACCGGCACCACGCTTGGGGTTGGCCAGGGGAAGTTGCAGTGCCCGACGATCTCCATGTCGTCCGGGACTCGGATCCCTACCCGCATCAGGCCGCTTGTCACGGACTCCACGAGGTTGTCGTCAGCGATGACAACACCGTCGGGACGTTCGGACTGCCCCGGATGCGCCAGCAGCATTGCCATCTGCGAGGCGCATTCCGGCGGTGCAATGGGCACGAACTGCGTCCACCACGGTTGTCCGGACAGTCCGCGGGCCGCCATCTCGGGGCCGAACTGCGCCCTGCGGGTCTGATCCCCGGCCGTTGCGATGAGCGCAATCCGTTTTCGACCGCGGGACGCCAGGTAATCCAGCGCCTTGGCCACAAACGAGCTATCGTCGAGGTTAACGGCGGCGACCCCAAGCGATTCCCACCCGGGTCGCATGATGGCGACTCGTGGCACCCCATTGGTCTCCAGCAGAGGGCTGCCCGCAAACGCGCTGGGCTGCGTGGCGAAGATCAATCCTCCCAGCGTATGGCTCCGGACCTCACGCATAAGGCTGTGATATTCTTCAGTATTTGTGCGTCCGTCCAAGCCGTAGAAGACCGGAACCTTCCGGGGGCTGGATCGCTCAACCACCATGGCCTCATTGACCAGCGCAGCCCAGAAGCGAGGCCAAGGTTCCACCCGGTCGCTCGGATATCTCGGGAACACCAGGGCATAGCGGAACAGGTGGGGGGGGGAGTCCACAACGAATGTTCCCAAGGTGCCTTTTGCCAGCACGAAGCCGTCATTGGCCAAGACATCAAGCGCCTGCTGCACCGTGGGCAGACTGGCACCATACTGCGAGCCCAGTTCGCGCCGCGTCGGCAGTCGGCCGGCAGGCGGGACCTCGCCGCGCACAATACGCGCCCGGATGTCTGCAATGATCTCGTCTTGTTTGGCGGGAGGCCGGCCCAACTTACCGCGTAGCTTAATCATGGTTCTCTTTTTAATGTATGCGTATTTCAACAACAAGCTACTCCATCCTGCCGACAGGTCAAACATTTTCGACTGAAAAAGCCAGATGCCATTCAATTGGAAAAAGGCTTGATGTTGTTACTTGAAATCACTATTTTATAGTTGTACAAGAGGTCATTGTATCGATCAATGGTGGTTGCTGTTAGCAGCGGCCGGGCGATGCCTGCTATTCCCTTGGCTACCCGGCCGTGACAAGGAGCGTGCAGCAGACACGCGGAACGATCTGCAATGACCTCATCCAGACAACAGGAGTGACCGTGACGGAAGCGAGCTTGCCAGAAGCGAAGCAGGCCTTGGAACACAAGCGTTACGAGACGGCTCGTCGACTTGCCCTGTCTCTGCTGCAAACGAACCCGGGAGATCGGTATGCCTCGCTCCACCTTCTGCACGAAGCCTTCCGGAGACTGGGCGATCCGGCCGCGGCCCGTGGGGCGATCGAGCAGATCCAGCCGGCCGACGATCTTCGACGTCTGGAGGTATTGCTGCTGCTGGTCGAGGACTACTACCTTCTGGCGGTCGATTCCCAATACCGCCTCTCGGAAGAGGCCAAAGCCGGGCTCACGCTGGATGAGTACCAGCAGAAGATGGCCTCCCTGATGTCCGGCTTGGTAGAGCGTTGCCTGCCGCTGGCGCGGACTGCTCAGCAGCGGCGCGAGGTAGCGGCGGTTTTGCGACGCTGCGGTCGGCAGGAACAAGCGGCCGGGCTGCTCGCCACGGAGGCAGAGGCGACATCCTCCACCCAGCCGGTGCCGACTGCCCCGGCCGCCGGGTCGGTGGCCGGCTCGCTCCGCTGGCCGGATGGTCGTCCGGCAGCGGGGATCACGCTGGTGCTGGGACTGGCGCTGAAGACTGACGAGCCTGATCCTGCTGTCTACCTGGATTCTGCGCTGGGCTACAACCCCCGCATCGGCGCGATGGAGAGCCTTACCGCGATCACCGATGGACAGGGCCGCTTCCGCTTCGCATCCGTTCCCGCCGGCACACACGAGTTCCTGGCCGCCCGGCTCGACGGAGAGCAGCATGACATCGCCACACGCTTCCTGGTGCAGTCTCTTCTCGTAAACGAGGGGAAGACGACCGAGTTGGATCTTGCGGTGACGTCGTGGACGAGCGCCCCGCGCCGCGAGGTCAGTGATCCTGCGCCGCATCAGGTGACGCGCGGGGGCGCCACCTACCGGCTCGTCCACCAGCAGGCGATGGCAAATCCCTTTCATTTCGATTTTCCACGACAACTCATTCACATGGCGTTGCCCCCGGATGTTCCGGGCGACCCGCGGCGATTGCTGCTCTTGTCATCGGCTGCGCCGCAGACGCCGCTGCCCTTTCAGGTGTCGCGAGGCGAACTGGTTTTCTTCGCTGACCTTCCGCAACTGAGCGATCGCACGTTGATGCTCTATGCGACCGATGACGCGGCGGCGACTGTGGCAGCGCCGCTGCTGCCGATCCGTCCCGTCGTCGCGGCCGACGGAAAATCGGCCGTGATTGAGACGGGACGGGCTTCTTTCCGCATCCCGTGGGGTGAAGACGGTGGTGACCTGCCGCCGCTGATGGCGGTGAAGGGCGAAGACGGCCGATGGCGAGGCCAGGGGAGGCTGCAGCTTCCGGCGGGCGTCACCGTCAAGCGACGGCGCACCGAACTCGTCGAGGCCGGACCGCTATCGCTGAGCGTGCGGATCGCCTACGCGTTATCCAATGGCACCGAGTACGTCATTGCCTTCACGGCTCACCGCGACGAGCCGTACTTGCTGGCGCGCGAGACGTCGGTGGAGGTCGAAGGCGCCGCTTTCGAGTTCTCGCTCAAGGAGTTCTCCGGCGGCCGCGGTTTCCTGCACTGGACTCCAGAGCATGGCAACATGCACTGGACGAGCCTGACGGCCGAGCATCGCGAACTGGCGCGCCTGCAAGAATCAGTCGCATGGTGGATCCCGCCGCAGGGCTTCGGGTATGCCGTGACGGCCGACGGGCTTGAGGAAAAAGACTATGTCGGCGTCTTCACGCTGCGGCGCGGGGAGTGGATCGACCGCAAGTTTGAAGCCCTGGCACAAGGACCGGGGGATGAGAACCGCGAGTTGGACTGGCCCTTCCCCGAGATGGTCGGCTCTACCATCTCGATGATCACCGCTCACACGAGCGCCAGCGGCGATGTCTTCTTTCGCTTCGGCATGTTCGACGGCGAGCGCCAGTGGGGCATTCTTGTATCCACGCTCGACCGCAATGACGGTGCGTTCAAGGAGATCTCGGCCGTCCAGCACAAGAATTCCTCGCCTCGGCTTGAGGACTTCAAGGACTGGCGACTGGATGAGCAGGACCACGCGCCGCGGCCGTCGGTCGTGGCAAGGCGGCAAGACCTGCGGAACTTGAGGAAGAAGAAGGATTCGCCCATCTTCGCCCCTTACTGGCGGCAGATCGCCACGGGCGAGGCGCGGGGGGCGGCCAGCGGTGTGGCATTCGCCGTTGAAGGTGATCCCCTGATCGCCTGGCGCAAAAAGCGGGAACTGCTGCTGGCGGCGAGAATCTACTCAAAGATGACACTGCTCGGGCGGGATTTCGCCGACATCTACAGCCCGGTGGGAGGGCGCATCCTCACACAATGGGTCGAAGAGTATGACCTGATCGCCGCCAGCGGCGTCTTTACGCCCGACGAGGAACGCCTGCTCCGGCAGTTCTTCATGCTCATGGGCCACATGTACATGGAATGCGACTTCATGAACTGGCGTTACAACTCCCGTAACGCCAATTTCGAGGCCGATCGCACCGACATCGTTGGCGCCATCGGCCTGGCGTTTCATGGGAACCCCGACGCGGCCATATTCCTGAAGCATGTCTCGGAACTGATGCGACGATCACTGGAGGTGTACTGCACACCGGGCAGCGGGAAGTGGTACGAAAATCCGGCCTGCTACTACCTGCACGCCAGCAAGTGCCGCATGAACCTCGCCTTCCACCTGAGTCGACACGGCATTTCCGACCCCACAGCGATTCGTCGTCTGAAGGACTTCCTCCGGTGGGGCGTGTTTGTGCTCACGCCGGCCTGCCCCGCCTCGTATGACACCATGCGCGACGGGTGTGACGATGCCGCGTATCGCGCGACGGAGAAAGTGCGGCGAGTGGCTCCGGTGGGTGACCACGCGCACCTGGGCCCGTGGGTGCCGGAACACTACGCACTGATGAGCAAGCTTTACCGGAAGAGCGACCCGGCCTTCGCCGACCTGCTGCTGTGGGCGTACCAGAGCGGTGGCAGCAATGGCGGATACGCGGGGAATATGCCGCTGCTCTTCGCGGCCCTGGACGAGGAGGATCTTCGTCCCGCCCCGGCCCCAGACCTGACGAGCCGGCGGCTTGAGGGGTTTGGCGCGGCCTTTCGCGGCCGGTTCGGCCAGGAGGATGAGTTCTATCTCCTCTTCAAGCAAGGCCCTGGCGGCTATCGCTACCACCGCACCGAGGGCTCCATCATCCTCTTCGCCGATGGCAAGCCGCTGATCTACGACGGGGGCGAGGCAGGCGAGACCTGGCGACATACGACTCTCTCGTTCTATGACGTTCACATGCCGCTGGCCGCGGGTCATGTCGAGCGATTCCGCTCTTTCCCCGGCATCGACTTCTGCCAGGGCGTGCACCCCGAGGTGATCAAGCCCGGCGAGCCGGTCTTCCTCAGTGACCGGTGCTATCATCAGTACGTCGATCTCGCGTACAGCCGTTTCAGGGAGCCCAGACCGGCCAACTCGCGCTGCGTCCTCTGGATCAAGAACCAGTACGTTCTGCTGCACGACGAACTGGAGATCGACCCGGCGATCCCGTCGTTCTGGCACCTGCAGGCCGTCGCAGACGCCCACACCGGCGACGCGGCCCAGGGCTACCTCTTCAAGGGGAGATTTGGCACCGATCTGCAGGTCCTCCTGCCCGATCAAAGCTTCCAGGCCGAAACGGTGGAGCAGACACCCATGCTCGAATACCACTTGCCCTCGGAGCGATGCTTCTCAATGCGCCATCTCATGCTTGCCGGAAACAAGCCCGACCACTATCTGGCGATCCTCCGTCCGCTGGCCCGTGGTCAGCAGCCTGTCATCGCCCACGAGATTCGCAGCGGCGGCCACACCGTCGGCGCCCAGGTTACGGGCGATGGTTTGGACGATCATTTGTTCTTCCAGCGCAGCGGCGTTGAATACCAGGGCACGGACCTCTATTTCGCCGGCCGGTATGCCGCCGTCCTGCGCCGGCGGGAATCCACCTGCATGTTGCTGCTGGATGCCGGAATGCTGCAAGTGGGCCCAATGCGCATCGAAAGCGATGGTCCGGCCGTCTGTCTGGAATTCGGCGAGCGCGGCACGCATCTGGTCGCCGAGGGCCGCGGTGGATTTAAGATCACCGGGCTCGCCAACAAGTTGGAGATGCATCTGGATGGAAATCGCGTGGACCTGTGTCTGAGTTAGCTTTTCAGGACTGAACATGACATCCCCATCCCCCATCGGCGTCGGCTTGTTTGGCCTCAATGGGCATCAGATACACCAGCATCTCATCGGGCGCTCGCATGCCCGACTGGCGGCTATTGCGGGCTTCTCCCGAGAGAGTCTGCCGGAGACTTTGCGCGATGATCCGACGATTCGCGTGCATGAGGATCTGGCATCGCTCCTGGGCGATGACGCAGTGCAACTCGTATCATTGTGTTCCCCTTTCCGTCGCGACCAGGCAGGTCATGCGATTGCAGCGATGGAGGCGGGTAAGAATGTCTATGCGGAAAAACCATGTGCCCTGAGTGAGGCGGAACTGGATGCGATTGTCGCGACGGCCCAGCGCACGGGGATGAAGTTCCATGAGATGGCAGGGACTGCGTTTGAGGAGCCCTATCGGACGATGCGGGAGATCGTCGCCGCGGGGACTGTGGGAACGGTCGTTCAGGTGTATGCACAGAAGTCGTATCCATGGCACGACAAGCGTCCACAGGATGAGGCGGTCGACGGGGGACTGATCGGACAGAACGCCATCCATGCCGTCAGGTTCGTGGAGCACGTTGCCGCGGTACGGATCGCGGAGGTGATGGCTCTGGAAACGACGCTGGGCGATCCAGGCCCAGGCGGCGGCCACATGGCCTCGACGCTGATGATGCGGCTGGAGAATGGCGGGTTGGCAACGATTGTCGCCAATTATCTCAACCCACGCGGGATCGGGCACTGGGGTAATGAGGAACTTCGGATATGGGGCACCCAGGGGATGCTGGAGTCAACCGATGGCGGCACGCGGACTCGCCTGGTTGTGGGGCAGGAGGATCGCGGGTCGGTGACAATTGGAAAGAGCCTCGACTACTTGGACCTGATGGTGGACGAGTTGCGCGGGGCAGGCACGATGCCCCTCTCGCTGGAAGCAGAACTGCACCCCACGCGCGTGGTGATCCGGGCTCGCGCCTCGGCCCGCAACTGAATGCCCATCGAGGCCGGCGACCAAGGACGGGTTTCGTGTCCGTTCCGCATGGCCGAATGGGGGCCTTGATTGTGTCTACGGCATGCCCCCCAAGTAGAACTGCGGTTGTAAGTGGGCGCAGGGGGATTTGAACCCCCAAGGACCAGCCGTCTCACGCTCCCATGATCTCCAGCGACTCGCCGGCTCGCGTGGTCACGCGCAGGACAGTGCCTTCCACGTGCTCTCGCCGGCCATTGCTTCGCAGTACGGTTACCGGACCGGCCCAGGGGTTGGCCAGCACGAACTCACCGCCAACCTGGCTCCGGACCTGCAGGTGCTGCACGACGCCTCGCTCGCGTCGGGCGCTGACCAGGAACGCGCCTTCGGTCAGCAGGCCGCTAAAGGCCACCTCCGCCCAGCCGGCCGGGGCGCCGGCGAAGAGGTAGTTCACGCCTCGACGGGTGTGCAACAGCATGTCCATGATCGCGCTGACAGTGCCCATCCCGGCGTCCATCTGCATGATCTCCCCTCGCTTGGGACCGCTGCAAGTCGCTCCCGCGCCCATCAGTGTGAAGCCTGGGAACTGGCAGTCGTGCAGCGTACCGTGGCCTTCGTTAGTGAAGACGCGCCCCCATATCTCGGTGAGCATCTCGGCCATGTCGGCGTTGCCCATCCGCGTGTGGATCTGTGACGCCCACGAGACGCACCATCCGCTCCACATGCCCATGCCTTTGGCGATCCACTGGGTAAGGGTGCGTTCCACCAGCGGCCGCCACTCTGGCGAGACCGGATCGATGACATCGAACGGCGCGATGGCAGCCATGTGGCTGTGATGCCGGTGGCTCTCTTCCAGCGGCGTCCCTTCCCACAGGGCGATCTGACCCTGCCCTTCGGCGCCGACGGTACAGACCTTGGGCAGCCGCTGGCTGATCTGCGCCCAGATGGGCCGGGGCGATTCCTTGAGCACCCCGGCCGCCCGCGGTAGCGACTCGCAAAGCCAGTGGATGCAGGCCAACTGGAAACTGGCATTGCGGCCCCAGGCGTTCATGGCTGCCCCGTGGTATTCCGGCGACACGCTGACCGGCAGGGCGTACGAGCCGTCCGGCCTCTTCTCCAGCATTTCCTCGTAGACTCGCATCGCCCCGTACATAAATGGATAAGCCACATCCTTCAGGAACGCCTGATCGCCACTGTAGAGGTAGTAGTCAAACATCATCTTGCCGACCCAGCCCGTGCAGGCGTGGTCGATCGTTCCCGTCCAGAACGCGCCCATGCAGGTGCAGCGGTCGTCCACGGCGTGCGGCAGGACAAACCCGTCGTCGATGCCGACGAACAGCTTCGCATTGTGGCGCAGGGTGTCGCGCCATGACCAGACCATGTCAAACAGCGGCTTGAGGTGCGCCAGGCGATTGCCCCGGTAGGCAGGCGAGTAGCACATTTGCACGTTGATGTTGAAGTGGTAGTCGCTGCTCCAAGGCGGCATCTGATACTCTTCGCACCACGGGCCCTGAAGGGTCGCGGCCACACCGCCGGGGGCAGTGAGACCCGCGAACTTGTACATGCCATAGTCATAGAGGAACTGCAGCTTTGGGTTGGGCAGGCACAGCCGAGGCGCTGTGTCCCAGAACTCACCCCACCAGGCCTGAGTCTCCTCGCGCAGCTTCGCCAGCCCCCGGGCCCTGGACTTTTCAATCCATTGGGCGACGCACTTCTGTGCGGCTTGGGGCGTCGGTGCGTAATCCACGGCGACCCAGAACTCCTCGGCGCCCAGTCGGTATCCTACGCAGATGGGCGACTCGGTCGGCCGGGGCTGCACCCAACCCGACAGCGCCACGTCCGTGTAGAGCATCGGCTCGGACGCGCCCTCCAACTCATCGAGGGTGAAAGTCGTCTCCTCAAACGCCCCGGGTGCCAAGAAGCCAATTGTCTTGAGATACTCCCCCACGTATTGCCAGCTTGTCACGGCTTTGGCCTGGGGCGCGCCCAACTCGCGAGGATAACGCACCGCCAGCACCGGCGACCGCATGGCCATGTCGATCGTCACCTCGTGCTCGTGGCCATCGCGGCCGGCAACAAACACGCTTACCCGGCCAGTCTCCAGGTCGATCGTTCCCCGCCGCAGTTCATGGCCCGGATCGAAGCTCAGCTCGATGCGCCCCAGCGGCAGGACAGTGGGACGCTCGGGTTCTCCCGCATTCTGCGGAGGCATCTCAAAGAGTTTCTGGAGCCCCGCAGCGTCATTGGCCTCAAGCGCCGCACGGATGTCGCGGAAGTTCATCGACGGCTTCCACGGCAAGCCCCCGCGGTGGTCCCAGAAATCGGCCCGGTTCAGGGTGATGCACAGTGTGCTGTCGCCACCCCAGATCATGGCGCCCAGGACGCCGTTTCCCTGCAACATGCCAGTGTGGGTCCGCGGTAGGGGAAAGACCCAGTCATACGTTCGCGCCATGCCCGTCTCCTTCACAGTTTTCTGGTTACCCTGGTTTGGTCCGGCCGAAGTCTATCAAAACAGGCGGATTCTGCGATGCCCCGGTAGCGACTCTTTATCGAGATATCCGGGCGCTGGGTGGTTGTGCCGGGCAAAGCCTGCCATTAGGCCACGTGACGCTGCACGGGGTCGAAGGATATCCGAGGTTCGCCGGGCGGTAGACCCTCTCGCGGCGCTGATCGGCGAAGAAATCCGTTTCGGCCTCGGTGTGCTATATGCGCCTGGGTGGGGAAATAGCGTGGGGCGGCTGTCGCTCATGCCGCCCCACGCTGGACAAAGGAATAGGCCATATCTGCTGCTGAATGATGGTAGGCTCGCGCCGGGCGATTTGTGCAATTTCGTCTTTATTGTCGCGTCTTGGACGGTATAATCTGACAGAGCAGGGCGTGAACACGCCCATTCACGTCCCGCGGTTTTTGTGTTTCTAGAGTGTGATGGAGGCGAGAGATGATGACGGCGCAGCAACAGTTCCCACCGTTGCCGAAGATCGGCAAGTCCGACGAAGTCTACTCGCAGGAGATATCGAAGGCTGAGGCCGAGAACGACTGCCATGCCCGCGAGGCGCTGAAGGTTGCGCGTTATATCACCCTGGCGATGCATCCCAGGCTTGCTTGGGATGCCAAGCTCCGCTACTTCCAGCATGCCCTGCAGAAGCATTGCGTGAGCCCCACGCCGGGCGACCAGATGAACGGCTTCTACCAGAAGCTGGCGCAGATGGTTCGCGAGTACTGCGGCACCGAGGCGCTGCGGCTGGCGAGCCAGGAAGATGACATGTACGCCGCCCGGGCGGCGCTGAGCGAGGATCACTCGACCATCGAGGAGGATGCCGAGGTCTTCTTCGGCGACCTGCTGGGAACGGGCGCCGGCGAGACGAGCCCCGATCACTTCAACGAGGTGGACTGGGCGCAACTGAAAATGATCCGCGACCAGTGGATATAGTCACGCATCATAATATGTAGTGGCGCATAGCACCGCTGTCCACAGTACTGAATGAAAAACAAGAAGCCGGGCGACTGTTACCAGTCGCCCGACTTTCTTTTCTTGTGCTCCTGACCGGGCCGGATGGCCCGGGGGACGCTTCACGGCTCACTTGGCCGCGAAGGCTCAGTTCTTGGGGGGTTCCTTGGCGTTGAGCCAGGTCATCATCTTGCGGAGCTTCTTGCCGGTGGTCTCCAGAGGATGCTTCTTGTCCTTCTCGTAGAGCCGCTTGAAGTTCTTCATGCCGCCTTCGTATTCCGCACGGAATTCCTTGGCGAACTTGCCGTTCTGGATTTCGGTGAGGATCTTCTTCATCTCCTTCTTGGTCTTGTCGGTGATGATCCGCGGGCCGCGGGTCAGGTCGCCGTACTCGGCGGTGTTGGAGATGGAGTAGCGCATGTAGTCCAGGCCGCCCTGATAGATCAGGTCGGTGATGAGCTTGACCTCATGGCAGCATTCGAAGTAGGCCATCTCGGCCGGGTATCCGGCTTCGATGAGGGTCTCAAACCCGGCCTTGAGCAGGGCGGAGAGGCCGCCGCACAGGACAACCTGTTCGCCGAACAGGTCGGTCTCGCACTCGTCCTTGAAGGTGGTGACGATGATGCCGGAGCGAGCGCCGCCGACGCCCTTGGCCCAGGCGAGGGCAATCTTCTTGGCGCTGCGGGTGGCATCCTGGTGGATGGCCATGAGACACGGGACGCCGCCGCCCTTTTCGAATTCGCTGCGGACCAGGTGCCCAGGGCCCTTGGGGGCGACCATGATCACATTGACGTCCTTGGGCGGAACGATGGTCTTGAAGTGGATGTTGAAACCGTGGGTGAAGCCCAGGGTCTGCCCGGCCTTGAGGTTGGGGGCGACGAAGCGGGCGTAGACGCCGGGCTGCACTTCATCGGGCAGGGTCATCAGGATCAGATCGGCGCCGGTGACGGCGGCGGCGATGTTGGTCGGCTTGAAGCCGAGATCCGATGCGAGCTTGAAGTTTGAGGTGCCCTCGAGCTCGGCGACCACGACATTGATGCCGCTGTCACGCAGGTTCTGCGCGTGGGCGTGGCCTTGCGAGCCGAAGCCCAGAATCGCCACGGTTTTGCCCTTCAGGGCGTCAAGAGAAGCATCCTTCTCGTACAACATCTTGATAGATCGAGCCATGGGTATCTTGTCTCCTTTTAGAGTTAGAAGCTCAGGAGTTTAATCGTTATGGGGGTGGTCTGTCAAAATGGGCGCCGACAGGAAGAGGCGAGGGCGTGCCCGTCTTTCCGGGCACGCGATTTCTTAGCCCCAACGGGGCGGCATTCGTAAGCCCAGGGCAAGCGTACTCGCGCAGCCCTGGGTAAGAACCATTAACACTGAATGAGCCCTGACAGGGCGACACCTCTTTCAGCACCGTATTCGCTCCAACCAACCGCTGACGCGCAACTTGCATCTGCCCGAAAAAACGGGCATGCCCAGAGGCGAAGTGGTGCAGGACACCTCCGGCGGAGGATCTTTGGAGTGCGGTAAGCTTCTTACCGCTTTACCGAGGCGAGCTTCTCGCCGGGAGGGCCGCGCAGCAGAGCAGGACATCCATAGTCACCAACTGCGTCCATACAAGGCGCCGATGTATTCCTGCCGCCGACAAGGTCGGCTCGTCAAAGCTGCGAGAAGTTCGCAGCACTCCAAATCGCCTAAAGCGTCCTGCACCCGATGAAGCCGGCCTGTTCGTCTTCGCATCCCCGATTCTGTTAGACTGGGCGGACGGATGAAACGCCGCGTCTTCACCATCCTGTCGGCCATGTCGCTGGTGCTGTGCATCGGCGTGATTGCAATGTGGACCGGGAGCTATGGCCGAAGTCCGGGGTTCGTGCGGATTTGGCCGGGGGTGCGGTACTACGCCGTGCGCTCAGCCGGTGGGTGGCTGTGCGTGTTTCACATGTCGCCCGCTCTCATGCACGCCGGGCCGGTGATGCCCGCGACAATCCCGACGGGGATGATACGAACCGCGCGGATACAGAACGCAGCCCGCATCGTGAGTGTGCCGCATTGGGCGGCCGCGGGGCTGCTGCTACTTGGGCCGGGCATCTGGATCTGGGGCTATCGGCGGCGGCGACGCGCGGTGTTAAGGAGAAAGCATGGTCTGTGCCTCGCCTGCGGCTATGACCTGCGGGCGAGCAAGCAGCGATGCCCCGAGTGCGGGACGGCCATATCAATAGGGCGGACGCGCCAGCGCAGGAGGAGTCGGCCGATGCGCTATCGTGAGAATGAGGATATCGAAGACGAGGCGGCGGATCGGGAGGTGCCGGATGAGGCGGATATGGACCAGACCGACCAGCCCGCGACTGAGCCGTGTCCGTACTGCGGCAAGCCCGTGAGCGAACTCGCCGAGGTGTGCCCGCACTGCCGCAGCTATATCTCGCAGGAGGATGCTGCGAGTCGCAAGCCCCTTTGGCTGATCATCGGAGTTGTCGTGTGTCTGGTGATTGTGGTGTTGTGCTGGGTGTTGTGAGGTGCCGGCTCACGTCACCTGCGGCGCCTCTTCTTAGCCGCCTGTGGGGCAAGCTCTGGAGTATCGAGCTGCAAACGCTTAACTGAGGCCCTGCCCGAAAGTACTATCACATCCGCGCGGCACCGGCCACCGCGCTGCGTTGACGCTCTCGCTGACCACCACTACGATCACCCCGTCCCCATCAGAAGGAGCCCGCGATGCAGACGCTCTTCGGCACCATTCTCAGCCCTCAGTCCCCTTCGGACTGCCAGATTCTCCCACGGATGGTCCTGCGCATCGGCGATGATGGCCGCGTCGCCGAACTCTCCACCACCCACACCCACGCCGCCGACGTCATTGGCGGCGAAGGCCGGTGGATTCTCCCCGGCTTCATCGACGCCCATCTGCATCTGCCCCAGTGGGATCGCCGCGGCATCGACGGCCTCTCCCTCCGCGACTGGCATGACCGCTACATCTACCCCGCCGAGGCCCGCCTGCACGACCCCGACTTCGCCGAGAAACTCGCCGAGGACTTTGTCTCCGGCCTGATCGCCCACGGCACCACCACCGCCGTCAGCTTCGGCAGCCCCTTCGCCCCGGCCACCGAACGCGCGTTCTCCGTATTCGCGCGCCGCGGCTTCCGCGCTGTCCACGGCATGATGCTCAACGACTGTGACTGTCCCGTCCCGCTCTGCCAGGACACCGACCAGGCCCTGGACGATGCCCGCCAACTCGCCGCCCGCTGGCACGGCGCCGAGAACGGCCGGCTCAGTTATGCCTTTAGCCCCCGAACCCCCGTATCCTGCACCGAGAAACTCATGCGCGGGGCGGCCGCCCTCTCGCAAATGTTTAAGTGCTATCTCCAGACCAATGTCGCCGAGTCACTCGCCGACGGCACCGCCGTCCGCGAACGCTTCCCCGACAGCATCGACGACATGGAAATCTTCGCTGAGATGGGAATGCTCACCCCGCGCACCCTTCTCGGCCACGGCGTCTTCCTCACCCGCCAGCAGCGCGACCAGGTCGCCCGCGCCGGCACGACACTCGTCCACTGCCCTACCGCCGACCTCTTCATGGAGAACGGCCTGATGGACTACGTCGCCCACCGCTCCGCTGGCGTCCGCGTGGCCCTGGGCAGCAGCGTCGCTGCCGGCCACGACCCTTTCATGCCCCGGGTCGCCATCGAATGCCTCCAAACCGCCAAAGCTCTCAAAGTCCACGCCATCCCCCGCCGCTCTTATCCCGTCCCAACTCCCGCCGAAGCCTGGTGGACCCTCACCCGCGGAGCTGCCGAGGCCCTGCACATGGCCAACCGCATCGGCTCGCTCGATGTCGGCTTCGACGCCGACTGCCTCGTCGTCAAACCCGAACCCTGGATCGCGGATCTCCCGGCCGACCAGCAGGCGTCGGCGTTACTCTATACGCTGTCGCCTGAGCAGATCGAGCACGTGTTCATCGCCGGCAAGCGAGTCGGGCCGAAGTAGGCGGGCCTTCGCGCGGCATAACTCAATGTCGGAGTTGCTTGATCCACCAATGGTCGTACCAGCACTATTTACCTATGACGACTGCAAAACTCTTCCAACATCGCGGGAGCCAGGCCGTGCGTCTGCCCAAGGCATTCCGTTTTGACCTCACGGAGGTGGCGATCGAACGCAGAGGCGACCAGGTCACCCTCAGCCTCCGGCGGACGCCCGTTCTCAAGACACTCGCGGACGTGGCCCGCTACCTTCACGAGAAATACTCGCAGGCCGCACCCGTCCCCGATGTTCCCGGCTCCAGACAACCGCAGCAACGCGATCTGACATGGTAGGCCCTTCCCTGACGCCGCCCAAGAGGCGGATGCTGCTCAGCCAACTCTTGAGTTCACAGCCGCCTTTGGCGGTCGCCGCCATAAACCATAGAATAGGCTGGCCGAAATTCATGGGAGACTGAATGAAACGCGAGAAGATGGCTTGGATTGTCTGCCTGACCCTGATCGCCCTGCTGACGCTGCAACTGCCCGGCACGCTGGCCCAGCGTGAGGACGACTACGCTTTCGTGCGCACCTTGGTCGATATCCATCGTCAGGTGATGGCCAACTATGTCGAGCCGGTCGAAGCCGAAAAGCTTCGACAAGGCGCTATCGACGGCATGCTCAGCGAACTCGATCCTTTCAGCGTCTATATCCCGGCATCCCAGCAGAAGGCCTTTGACGAAGCCATCGACGGGTCGTTCCAGGGCGTCGGCGTTCAGCTCAACCAGGCCGACAACGGCCAGATCGAAGTCGTCTCGCCCATCGATGACAGCCCCGCCTTCAAGGCTGGTGTCATGGCTGGCGACATTATCACCAAGATCAACGGCGAGTCGATTGAGACCATGCGCCTTTCCGATGTGATCAAGCGCGTCACCGGCCTGCCCGGCACCGAGGTCAAATTTCACATCCGCCGCGGCGCTGAAGAGAAGGACTTCACCCTCATCCGCCAGCACATCGTCGTCCCCACCGTCAAAGGCTATCGCCGCAAGCAGGACAACACATGGGACTACTTCGCCAGCGAGGATCCCAAGGTTGCCTACGTTCGCGTGACCCAGTTCACCGGCGACACCTATGAGAAACTGCGCTCGGCCATCCAGGATGCCACCGCCGCCGGGATGAAAGGCCTGATTCTGGACCTGCGCCACAATCCGGGTGGTCGGCTTGAGTCGGCCCAGGAAATCCTGGACATGCTCATCCCCAAGGGCGTCCTGCTCAGCACCAAAGGCCGCAACCGCCCCGAGGATGTCAGGCTCGCCAGCGGCGAGAACGTCCTGCCCTACTTCCCCATGATTGTCCTGGTCAACGGCTCATCCGCCAGCGCCTCCGAGATCGTGGCCGGCAGCCTGATGGACAACAAGCGGGCACTGGTCATGGGATCGCGCAGCTACGGCAAGGGTTCGGTGCAGGAACTCATCCCGCTCGACCAGAAGAGCGGAGAACTCAAGCTGACGGTCGCCTATTACTACCTCCCGTCTGGCCGGCTCGTCCATCGCAAGAAAGACGCCACCGACTGGGGCGTCATCCCGCAGATCATCGTCCCGGTCGACCTCGCCACCGAGGAAAAGGTGATGCGCGACCGCAATAACCAGGAGCTCTTCCGCCGCCCGCTGCGCAGCGCAACCCAACCGGCCACCGGCCCCACCACGGCCGTCGTCGATACCCAGCTCCAGCGCGCCGTCGACACCATGGTCGCCATCCTGGTGATGCAAAACGGCAAGATGGACCCGATCCCGCAGACCGGCCCAGCCACCGCGCCGACGACACGAA